>JBCCES010000032.1:0-10203 GCA_039030115.1 Myxococcota bacterium | reverse complement strand
CGACGCACGTAAAAACAGCTACATTTTTGGACGCTTATGTGCCAAACGAGCCCTGGTGCAATGTACGAACCAAGTGACGCAGCTTGATCATCTCTGCATCACCAATGGTGTTTTCGGGCAACCGGTTGTTTCGCAAAACCCCTATCCAAGTGCCATGGGGGTCAGCATTTCCCATAGCCATCATGTTGTTGCTGCCATTGCTTTTTCACAAAGTCACCCCATGGCACTCGATGTTGAAGTGGTAGATCCCACCCATACACACACCATTTGGACCCAACTCACACCTCATGAACGCCAACTATTGCAAGTTACAAATCAAACCAACGCTCTAGGATGCACACTGCTTTGGAGCGCTTGGGAAAGTTTAGCCAAGGGATTGCAAGCAGGTTTATCCATCACCCACACACCCTATGAAGTGAAACAGTTAGAGGTTACCAATGGAATCACACGGGTGCATTTTCGTCATTTTTCTCATGTTGTTGCCATCTGTTTTCTGCTAAACAGTGACACGCTCGCTCAAAACCCTCTACTTACAATGAACGTGCAAGCCATGGACAAGCCCAGTCGCTGCTCTCATAAACGCAAACTTCCCTGTTGGCTCAGTGTGCTTGTTCCTAAACAAAACGACAATTCCCATTTTTTGTCAGCATTGCACACGGCCTGCCAGCAAACGAAAGAGTTGTTCAATGCAGTGGATTAACCAAAGGCTGCAAACAAGCAATCACATCCCTAGCCAGCAATCCGCGCTGACCTTGCTGCAAAGCAACTTTGTCACCCGCTTGCGCATGCAACCACACGCCCAAGGCAGCCACGTGTTGTAACGGAACTTTGCCAAAAAACTGCGCCAACAGCCCACCCAAAATACCAGCCAACACATCCCCCATTCCCGCCGATGCCATACCGGGATTCCCTGCCGTACACACCTGCAACATCCCCTTTTCAGATGCAACCACTGTACAAGCTCCCTTAAGCACCACCACACCGCCATAGCGCGCTTGCAAAGTATGGGCCGCTGTAAATCGATCCCGCTGAATGTCCTGGGTATTGCAACCCAACAGCTGAGCTGCCTCCTTGGGGTGCGGGGTCAGAATCCATTGCTTGCTGTGAGAGGGGCGCTTGGCCAACAACCCCAAGGCATCGGCATCCACCACCAGGGGTATCCCTTTGTGTTGAGAAACAGACTCCCACAGCTGCTTGCCCCAGGTTTCTTGTCCCAATCCAGGCCCCACAACAACACAGGTGGCGTTTGACAACAGATCATTCAACTGTTTTGCATCTCGCACACCATGCCACAAAGCTTCTGGGTGTTTCATGGCCCCTGCTGCTGCGTGCTGTGGGTGTGTAGCCACACAAACCAATCCAGCCCCTGTTCGCAACGCTGCATGGGTAGCCAGCACGCCGGCACCTGGCATGCCCTGTGTGCCCGCAACCACCAAGCAACGACCAAAGCACCCCTTGTGAGCACTGGCAGTTCGACGCCGGCACAAAGGCTGCTGCAAATGTTTCCCGTGAAACACTGTTGCTTCAGGGTCAGGAAACAGCACAGCATCCACATCCAGATTGTGCAGCATGAGACGACCTGTCACACCAAGGCCATGACCCATGAAAAACCCCCGCTTCAGCCCTAAAAATGAGATGGTCCCGTGAGCACGCACAGCTTCTGGAAACATAGACCCACTGTCTGCATGTAGTCCCGACGGAATATCCAAAGCCAACACGGGCAACTGCAGTTGGTTCACCTGCTGAATGTGCTCCAGCATCTGCCCCTGCAAAGGTCTGGATAGACCAACGCCCAAGAGACCATCTACCAATACATCAGCGTCGGATTTGCGGGGCAAAACCCCCGCTTCGTTCTGTGGGATGCTTAGTTGCTTGCACAGGGTAAGAGCCTGCTGTGCCGCATCTGTTTTCGGCCCGCCCCACACAGGGTAAAGCTGTGGATTTTGCCCAGCTTGCTTCAGTTGGGCAGCCAGTGCATACCCATCAGCCCCATTGTTGCCAACACCACACAATATAGCCACACGAGCAACCTTGGGATGCATACATTGTAATGCACAACAAGCTGCTTTTGCAGCGCGCTGCACCAGTTGAAATTCGTCAATGCCTGCAGCAACAGCTGCTTGCTCCACAGCTCGCAACTGCTGCACACTCCAAATCCCTCGCCCTTGAGTAGATAATTTTTCTTGTTGCATGTTTCTTGAGCGTAACCCAGCCAAAATAGATCTGTCTAATACCGATTTCTGTATGAAATGTGCATGGGATTGCGGAGGTCCGTGATTTGATAAACATCAAGGAAGTTGAACAACAAACGGATAATTTCGCGGTCGATCACAGGCTCCATCAGCACACATGTGCAGCTTTAAAACAGCGTGAATGGGCCCTTGGCCCCGTTGCAATTTGACAGAAATGATCACCTCATCTTCAAGCACGAGGCTGGTTTCATCTCCCAATGTTTTTTTGTTACCAACAGGAATACGAGCAGACCCTTTCATCGCCCACCCCCCCTGAGGCAAAATCACCACATCCAATGGTCGCCCCACAGGCTCGCCCAAAGCATACACATGATAGCCAGACCGCAAATGCAAACGAACAGTCAAATTGCCTTGCGCGGTATCGTAATGTGTGTCGACAGAAAAAGCGCTATCAAAATCCAGCTGATCTGCGGCAGAACCAAGAACAGTTGAAGATTGACAACCTGCACACTGGGATGGATGACAACCACTGATCAAGCCAGCGCTCAAACACAATAAGGCCCATTTTTTCCACATAAACTCCCCCACTATATAATATCAAAAAAAGCCTTGTAAAGCTATATTTTTGATAAAAAGCCCTTTCCCCTATCCACACCTCAGTCAAGAAGAAATCAAAAGCACGGTGCTAGGGCACTCAAACAACTCTTTTTGATTTGCATCGCAACATGGCTCACGTGTATGGTAATATAAGAGGTATAAGGCGTGGACAACCAACTGTTTGATCCGAAGCCGCCCCCACTAGACATCAAACGGGTGTTATGGGCAGCGGTTTTGATTTCTGGCGTATTGATGCTGCACGGCCGTCTGTTTCCGCCGTCTCCTGTCACCAAGCAGCAAGTCAACCAAAAAAGTCTGGCTCAAACTTCTGTTCGACCAGACGATAAGCAAGAAAAAGAGCCACTGCAATCCTCGAAAAATCCAACAAAAAAACAGCCGGAAATTCCTCTTATCAAATGGGAATTTATTGGCAAAGCCTATCAAGCCACCCTATCGAACCAGGGAGGACAGCTCACACACCTCACCCTAACAGGGTATTCGCCACCTGTGATTCTAACAGGTCACCCTAGTACCCAGGAGAGCTTGCTGGCCTTGGTGTCAAGAAACAGCCAAGTCACACTCAATGCTGCCTCCATGTATGAGGTGACCCACCAAGACAAAAACAGCGTCATCCTTCGCCATACCACTGCCGAAGATGTTCGAATTACGCGACGTTACGACTTCTCCCGTGAGCAATTTGTTCTTACACAAACCATTCACATCCAAAACGCAAGTTCACAAGCCCGTCTCATTGCCTTAGATACCGTCATGAAAGATGCTCAGGGAGAAGAAAAAAGCAAAAAAAGTTGGTTTAGTCCACCAAAAGACGACAGCAAAGCGCTTTGCCTGACAGATAGCAAGCCTAAACGATGGACATGGGATGATCTCAAAGAACCAACGCTTCAAAAAGGGAATATCTCCTATGGTGGTATTGATAAAAGATACTTTTTATTGGCTGCAATGCCTCAAGACGAGCGCCAAAACATCATCGAAGCATGTCAAGTGAAGCGATGGCAACACGATCACGCTAAAGGAACAGCAATTCACTTGCAACATCCGCAACAACAGATCGATCCGGGGCAGGAATTGACCTGGAACATGCAGATTTATGTGGGACCAAAACGACTGTCTTTGTTGCAACAAGCAGGACACTCGCTACAAAACTGCGTGGACTTTGGGTGGTTTGGTGTTTTGAGCCGCCCCATGCTCTGGATGCTGGTTCAATTTAACACGTTTGCTCACAACTTTGGCGTAGCCATCATTCTTCTCACGCTCGTCATTAAGTTGCTGACATTCCCTCTCACATATAAATCTTTTGCCTCCATGCAGCAGATGAAAACGATCTCTCCACAATTGAAACAACTCCAAAAGCAGTATGGCCACGATCGAGCACTCATGGGACAAAAACAGATGGAACTGTACAAACAAACAGGGATCAATCCCATGGCCGGATGTCTTCCACTACTTGTGCAGATGCCCGTCTGGTTTGCTTTGTACCAAATGCTTTGGAACTCTGTGGAACTGTATGGACAACCTTTGGGTTTTTGGATAACAGACTTGACAAAACCAGATCCCTATTACACACTTCCTTTGGTAATGGGAATAAGTCTGTTTGTTCAACAGGCTTTACAACCCACTATGCAGGATCAACCTCAGATGAAATATCTTATGTGGGGTATGCCCATTGCGCTAACAGGTGTCATGATAAATATGCCGGCGGGTTTGTCATTGTATATATTAACCAACAACTTGTTGACGATTTTGCAACAAGCTTACATCAAAAGGATACACACATCGCCGGTGTAAATTGAGGGATTTGGGAACATCCTTTAGCAACTAAAGGTTTCGTCGTCGGTCAATAACCCGTTGCCGTAGGAAATTCGGCATGAAGGATTGTAGGGGAAAAATAATGCGTCGATACAATGAGCAACCGCACATGGGATCAGGGCTACGTAGGCAGATAGGTAAATCAGACAAATTACCTCCAGACGACATTGGGAACCGGGCGGTTGAACCGACGGTAAGAACACGGGTCTCAGATAATCTAGGCAATGCCATAAACCAAGCTCCTACGCATCTCGAAAGTGGTGTTTTGCAATTTCTGCAATCCGAATGGAATAAAAATTCCTCTCACCGGAACAAAGTCGTCCCGGTAAGACATATGCAAACCCGAATTTCTCACACCGCCCCTTCCTCAACAAACTCTTTTCATATTCGTCAGCCTGCCCGATCCATCAATCGTCGCCGTCAAATGACAACAAAACCGGCAGATAAATTACAAATCTCTGTCACTGAAAATTGTGCAAATAAAATTTCTGCTACACGCCCCTCACATCAACGAAGAAAAGTCAATGAAGGCGAACAGATAGAACGAAAAAAAATCCAAGTGGAAAAAATGATAAAGGAAGTCATCCGTTTATGTGCTTGCCAGGCCCGTGTGGAAACAAAAATATTACTTGATGAGCGGGGTAACAGTAACAAAATCCTCGTGTTTGTGGAAGAAATCGATAGTCCTCAACCAAACAGTGAAAAAATATTTGCTCAAGGGAAACCAGCCCTTGCAGCATTAGATACGATCGCCAGTGCAGCTGCCAACTCAAACCGCAACGAACCCATAACCCATCTTGCAGTACTTCCTATGGAGGAGAAGGCTCAATATCTGCACCATGACACTGTTGCAAGACATCAAGGGAAGGCAGTTTCTTTGTGAAAGAGAATCAAAGATCATATCTGTATAAAATATACATCATTACAAGCTCTGTAGGCTTAGAGGTTGTGTTAAGTGTCGCGGTAGGAATTTTTGCCGGTTTGTGGATTGACAAACGGTACCAAAGCAGTCCATGGGGCTTGTTGGGAGGGGCATGCATTGGTGCCATGTCTGCAGCACGACGCCTCATCGCATTTACACGAAATTACCTGCGCTGAGAATCCGCAATCATTCCACAATCAGCTTAGGTCGAAACCGCAGCCAATCGCAAGCAATGAGATGGTACTCGATTCCATCTACAATTCCCTGCACAGCGCGGCGCTGAATAGGCTGACCATGCAGGTGTCCGTACACACAAATGTTCACACCAAATTCTTGCAATAGGCTTACAAAACCTGTCTTTTCACCTGTTCGGGTGAAGGGCGGGTAATGCATAGCGACCATGAGAGGTTTGCTTGGGGGAGACTGTTGGCGAGCATGCTGCAAGGACAACCGCATTCGAATCAATTCCCGTTGATATATTTTTTGAGTCTCACCTGCCGACTCTTTTTGTTGTGGATAGTCCCAGCCTCGGGCACCCGCAACAACCCAAGAGCCCATGTCTAAGCTGTCGTTTTGTAACGCCACGCACCCCTTCGGCAAGGCAGCCCGCACTTTTTTTAAACTGCTCCACCAATAATCATGGTTGCCTCGCAACAAGACTTTGAGCCCTGGCCTGCGGGAAATCCATTGTAAATCCTGCTGCGCTTGCGCCAAATGCATGGCCCACGACAAATCCCCAGGACACAACACGATGTCCTGTTGATCCACCAGTTCATCCCACGATTGCTGCATTTTACTGACATGATTTTTCCAGTGATCACCAAAAAGATCCATGTTTTTATGGTTGCCACCAGGCAGATGCAAATCACTCATTCCCCAAATACGCACGGCTCGACTCTCCCATTAAAATGCTTTATATTTTCACATCAAGACAGACAATTTTCCTATGTTACATCATTTTTTATACACACGACCCGCCTCCATTTGGCATCATATCTTCGGCCGACATGCCCCCCTCGATGTGGAAATCGGGTTTGGCCATGGTGATTTTTTGATTCAGCGTGCTTGCACGTACCCTCAACGCAACTTAGTGGGCATTGAATACAAAACGCACCTTGTACGCAAAGCAATGAAACGCAAAGCAAAAAAAGGATTACATAACCTGCACATTTTACAAGGCAACGCTCACAATTTGGTGCCAACAGCATTTGCTGCGGGAGAGATCCACAACATCTTCTTGAATTTCCCCGATCCGTGGTGGAAAAAACGCCATATAAAACGCCGCATTCTCACAACCTGTTTTGTCAAGCAACTTGCTAACAAATCTGTTGCAACAGCACGCCTGTTTATCCAAACCGATGTTCTCATGACCTTTACCCAATGCCTGCAGCAGCTGCAAGAAAATGCAATGTGGTGCGCAACACACAACAACACAAACCCACTACAATTACCCAACAACACAGGAGCCGTGTCTCGCCGAGAGTGCCGTTGCATACAAGCTCGCGTTCCCATTTACCGAGCCATTGTGATAAAGCGAAAACCACACTCTACAAGTCAGTATCAGTCCCTCAACCCAAAAGCCAGCGCAGTACACAAAAGCAACGTAAGAGCGTGTACAATGATAGGCACATGACAAACACCTCTGTATCCCCTGGCCCCATTATCAACCCAAAGGGCAAGCTGCCTGTGGGCGTGTCCGACTTTATCAAGTTGGTACAGGGTGATTACTGCTTTGTGGACAAAAGTCTGTTCATCAAAGAGCTTCTGGATTCGGGCGATGATGTGACTCTCATCACCCGCCCTAGGCGCTTTGGCAAAACCATCAACATGCACATGCTTTGTGAATTTTTGCGACAGGGCGTGCAAAAGCAAAATGACCTTTTTGCTGGCCTGGCTATTCATGAGCAGTGCATGCAGTACCAGCAAGAACGTGGAAAGCGGCCTGTTGTATTTATCACGTTTCGAGGGGTGAAGGAATCCAATTGGAGCAATGCCTATGCTCGCACGCAAATTTTGCTGTCTCAATTGACCGAAGAGGTGAGCCGCGATGCTCCCGTGACAAAACTGGGTCATAGTCAACAAGAGATTGTGCACAAGGTGATTCATCGACAAGCCCATCCTGTCGAGTGCGAATCCATTTTGGCCATTCTCACACAACTGCTCACATTGAAACACAACGGCATAACCCCCTGGGTGCTCATTGACGAGTACGACGCCCCCATGCAAGCAGCCTATCAACACGATTATTACAAAGATATGCGCGATCTGATGAAAGGCTTGCTTGGCGATTGTCTCAAAGATAACCCTTTTTTACACCGAGCAGTGCTCACGGGGATTTTACGCATTGCCAAGGAGGATATTTTTTCGGAACTCAACAATCCTGGGGTTTTTGGAGTGTTAGACGATCGCTTTGCCTCCCATTTTGGTTTTTCCGAGTTTGAGGTACGCCAGCTCCTGACGCACAAAGGGCTGACCGATCGTTTTGAGATGGTTCAACAAACTTACGACGGCTACCGTTTTGGCCAAGACACGCCTGCCACGGTATATAATCCCTGGTCGGTCATTCGCTATGTGTCACAGCCAACAAAAGAGGCTCCACTGTATTGGGTAAACACCAGTGATAACTATCTGATCCACAAATTGCTGTCGCGAGCCGATACAACCGTCAAGCAAGGTTTGTATGAGCTGCTGGACACAAAAAGTGGCCACACAACCATACAAAGTCTGCAGGAGCAGGTGCCTTTGCGTTTTATAGAACACAACAGCAAAAACCTGTGGGGGCTGTTGTTGGCAAGCGGCTATCTGACGGCCGAGTCTATCAACAGGGTCCCTGGATCTTCAGCGCAGGAGGTTCGGTTGTGCATTCCCAACGAAGAGGTGCAAGGTGTTTACGGCGACCTGCTTCATCGCTGGGCGCAAGGTGGTAACGGTTCGGGCGGCAATGGTATGCAGCTGCTAGATGCCTTGGTAGGAGGAAGTATCGATCTCTTTGCCGAAGAGTTCCCCAAGCTTGTAGCCACAAGCGTAGGGTACTACGATACCGGCGGTGACAATCCCGAACGGTTTTACCACGCCTTTGTGCTGGGGTTAATGCAATATCTGCGCGACCGCTACCACATTCGCTCCGAGCGCGAAAGCGGCACAGGGCGCTATGACTTAGCCCTAGAACCTAAGAACAACACCTTGCGCGGCTTTGTCATGGAGTTTAAAAAGGGACTACGCGCCGACGGTACACTGCAGCAAGCGGCCGAAAAGGCGTTGAAGCAAATTCAAGATAAGAGCTATCACACCGATTTACTGCAGCGAGGCATCAAGCAAGTGATAGCCATTGGCTTGGCCTTTCGCGGTAAACAGGTTGCTGTCGCCTATACCAACCTCTCGGTAAACTCATAGGCAGCACTTTCAACAAAGACGTTCCCGAAACACTACTTGGCTGTTTTTGACTTATCGGGCCATCTTTGCAAAACGAAAGCCATACTCTACAGATTAAAAATCAACCCGATTCCTGAGTTCCATGTCATGAAATAATCTTTTCCTCCTCCAGCTGTAAACAAGCCCCAGACTTTGACGCCTGTATCCACCAACAAACCCATCCAAGAGAGGGGAAATACCTCCACACCCAATTCGGCATCTGAAGCAATGCCAACAAACCACTTTAAAAAGTCTCCCTCCTCGCCGGTGATGTCAAGAAATGCCGCGACAGGGCCAAGACCAGCACCCAAATAACCCAAAGCAAATCCCTTACATATCCCACACAAGGGAATTCTCCCTTTTATAGTGACCTGCAGATCGTTGAGAGAATCAATGTAATTGGAGCCATCGTCCATGGTGCCCGGCAAAATAAGCAAAAAATGTGCATTTGCCTTGCCTCCAACTACAAGGTGGGAGTGCAGAGGATGTTCATAGGCAACACCTAGACCCACGTTGCTAAAGGCAAATGGTTTTCCATGATGATCTGGTAACATGTGTGCACCCGCCATGGGCTGCACCAGTATGCGGGGTTTACACGTCGAGGCTGCGTGCTGCGAATCTGCCCATGCAGCCGTAGCGTTTAAACATAAGAAAACCAGAAGAATTTGATTTCGAAAATCGATCATTTTTTACAGATCGACACATACATTGGCGCGTCTGTCGCATGTTGTTGCAAATTTCCAAGGTTTGTAACTACTCTTTGTACAGTGATCGTCCCACTTGCAATGGCCTTGGTCATTTTCGTCTGGCGACAACGCCCTACAGGGAGATTTCGCCAACTTGGAGCAGTTAATCTTGCAGCTATTACCGGCATCGTAAGTTTTGCAAAGTGTAGAAGTTCTGAGACAGGCTCTTGTAACATTGCGTATTCTCTGGGTTCCTATGCCTTCTGCATCAAACCCAGCATCTAGGCAATCAAGATTTGTAAAAACAGCCTCATTCGGGTCGGTGAATTGGTTGGCAGCTAGCTCACTAATTCCGGCTGCTTCGTCGTTGTCACCGCAAGCGCTGAAACAACAAGCAATGCCAACAAAAGCCCAAAAGGCCAAGTGTGCGTTTTTATTCATGGGAACCTCCTTTGTGTTTACGTTCTTCATAACCCCATTAACACACGGGCAAAAACAAATTATTCCTGAGACACACTATTTTCTTTTGATTTCACTTTTTTGATTCCACTCCCAAACTGGTTTACGG
>JBCCES010000031.1:0-10321 GCA_039030115.1 Myxococcota bacterium | reverse complement strand
GTCTGACCTCCTGCAGCAAGTTGGGTTTACAGACATCCGATTCTCTCCCACTACAAACGGATTGTGCGCGCTGGTAACGGCGAGGAAGTGAAGCGCCTTCATTTGAAGACATGTCTTGGAAAGAGGGGTTGGCAACAAAGACCTGTGATGAGGTTGGTGGGTATTGACAGGAGATTTTGAGATCAATTAGCTTGAAATGGATCTGGCATGAGTTCTCGCTGCGCCAGAGTCGAGGTGATACATCAGATGAAGATGATAAACAAATGCGGTTTGCTGCTGTGTGGCCTGTTTTTGATCGCTGCAATACAGCCGCTTGCTGCGAGTGCAGGTGAACAATCCACCAAAAAGGCCGCGCAAACCCAGTCCGAAGGCTCTGCTGCTGCTGAGCGTCGCCAAGTAGGTAAAGGGCAAGCCACCCGAGATCTGGTTTTGACCATTGTGGGCCTGTTAGCTTTTATTGGCTTGATGGTTTTTTTGTTACGACGTCCCAAAGATCTGGATAAGTACGAGAAGCTGTACGCTTCCCTAGAAAAGGAAAAGGAGAGAAAGGAACGGGAGAAGGAACAATACACCTCCTAGCCGTTGCTGATCGTTGTTTTCCCTACTCTAGGCTAAATTATCGAATTTTGCAATGTTCCTCGTGAAGCGTAGTTTAAATGAACTTGTAGGACCGTTACGGTTCTTAGCTACAATGACTTCTGCAAGATTTTGCAGTGCTTCAGGTGTTCGATCGCGCAAGTAGTACTCCTCTCGATATAAGAGTACTACAACATCAGCATCTTGCTCAATGGCACCTGATTCCCGCAGGTCGCTCATCATGGGACGTTTGTCGACACGGGACTCCACGCTACGGTTGAGTTGAGACAGGGCAATGATAGGAACTTTCAATTCGCGTGCCAGCGATTTTAAGCCTCTAGAGATTTCTCCGACCTCAGTGGCTTTGTTGTCGTAAGAAGTATCGCTATTCATCAGCTGCAGGTAGTCCACAACAATTAATTGCGCGCCATATCGTTGCACCATGTGTCGTGCCTTTGAACGCAGCTGGGAGATGGACATGCAACTTGTCTCGTCAATGTATAACGGCGACCGCTTGAGCTTGTCTACCGACTCTTTCAAGGCCGAATAATTGTTCTTGAGCGTATCGCCGCAATGGAGATTGGAGAGATCTACCCGTGAATCAGAACTAATGAGACGATCAGTTAGCTCGTTGGTGCTCATCTCCAACGAGAAAAAAACGACTGGTTTATTTCTTTTGGTTGCCACAAATGAAACAATATTAAGGGCAAAGGCTGTCTTGCCCATAGAGGGGCGAGCTGCGATAACAAGCAGTGCTCCTTGCTGTAGGCCTCGTGTGAATTGATCCAGGGCACTAAAACCAGAAGGAACACCCGTAATAGGTGTTTTGTTGTCGTTAAGTGCCTTGTAGCGCTGCATAGCTTGCTCGGATGGGGTGCCAACGTGAACAATGTCTTTGCTGGTGAATTCACGGCGGATAGAAAAAATGGCTTGTTCGGTTTGATCGATGACATTTCTAGCATCATCTTTGGGATTTAGCACCCGTTGTGCTCCTTCCTGCAATACTTTCAATAGGCGGCGCAGCAAAGCTTTGTCTTGAATAAGCCTTGTGTGAGCACTTGAATGAGCTGTTGTTGGTAACAGTGCTTGCAGTTTTGTAAGCATGCTGTGCCCACCTGCAGTTTGTAGTTTATTATTGCGCGTGAGCTGCTCCGTGAGGGTGACTGAGTCAATGGGTTGATGAGCGCTATGCAGCTGCTGCATGGCTTGGAAAATCGCTGCGTGCGCCGGATGGTGAAAATCCTCCCACCGCAGGCCATCCAGCTCTGCCGCCTCGTATTTGCTGTTATCAAGTAAAATAGCGCAAAGTGTTCCCCTTTCTGCCTCGTGAACATGCAGTTGCTCCTGCGGTGAAGGTATTGCTTTATCTACCGCTTCTTTGATTGCCGTGTGAATTCGGCGATCCACAATATCGAACAGGTCCCCCACTGATAAGGAGGCAGGATGACCCTTACCTTGTGGGTGAGTAGATTTGCCTGTTTCTGTATTGTTCATGTTGAGTGTCGATTCCTTTTGTCGGTGTCCTTTCCATGTACCCGATTATGTTTTGGTAAACCAAAAGATGTTGCCATCGATCCCCCAGTTGCAGATAATATTTTTTTCCTTAAACTCCTTCATGATCTTTTTGATGTTCGCTTTAAATCTTCTGTCGTTCCCATCCTGCGAATTGCATAGCTTCCGCAGCTTTTCCAACGAATATTTTTGAGGTCTATCGTAAGGAGCGTCGTGAGATGCTACCAACCCGTGTAAAAACTTGGCCAGATCTCCCTTAAGGCTGTACCTGGTTTCCAGGTCTATTCTGGCATATCCCTGCTGGAAAAGTCCTGCTATGTGTGGATTAATTTTAAGCTTGTATCTTTGTATTCTTTTATCAAACTTAAAGTAGTCTATCGGGTGCCCACAGTAGTCGACCTTGCTTGTTTGGATTTTGATTGTTGCCTCCGTCAGCCTTTCCAAAGAATCTTTAATTCTCTCGGAGGAAGATTTACCTTTGGCTAGTCCAAGGGTTTTTCGGAGCCAGTAGAGGGAACAATCTGAAGAGAATAGACCACTGTCATAGATTTTTCTGATGGCGGCCATGAACACGTCCAAGTCGCTTTGGTTCAGCAGCTCCCCTGTAAAAGTGATCGAGGTGCTGCCGCAAGCAAACATCAGTTTGTTTTTGACCTGTGCGCGTTTCCCTTTTGGAACAATGCCAAACAGAGCACTACGTAGCGCCTCGTTGGGTACAGCCGTTTGTTGTGAGGGCAGATGGCTGCGAAATACATGCTTCAGGCCTTTGATTCTCGCAGCTTCTGCTGAGGCAACGTTTGTTTTGTCATCTGCCTTATTACTTACCTTGTTAAGTTTCTTTTCAAGCCCGCTGGCTAACGCTGTTTCAACTTGTTGCATCGTTTTGAATCTCCTCGTCTGGCTTAATCTTTTTTTTGATCTCTTTGCTACATCCCTTTGGGTTTCTATCACAACCTTTGCTCAGAATCACGGGGGCATTTCGAGGACACCTAAGTTTTTGCATGCTTAGAGTGTTGATGTATGATTCGTGATAGACGTGTGTTGCGTATTGTCTGTGTTTTCGAAAAGTTTTCAGAAATTGGAGTGTTTACCTCTTCCCTTGTTCTTTCATTGTTCATTGTTAAGACCAAAAAAATGTTTTGGCAGGCATGGCGACTTGTTCTGCCGTAAATGTTTGTTCCTAAAATGCCCCCACTTACCCACAAATTGCGCTGATCCATACTTGATTCGCCCCCCTCCTGTACTTAAAAAACCCCCTCCCCTCGTCTCATTATCCTTGAAATTTCGCCATATGTACCTAATCGGCCCCTCTGCTTGTTCATGATAAACCCCCAATACGTATGTCCATATACACGAAACACCCCCGTTTTTGTTCGTGAAACGCCCCCTCCAAAGTTGAAATCGTTGGACAAACTAAGGATTTTTTGAAGGTCGTCACTGCGTGGGTGTTTGAAGAACAACTGATTTTTGTGTGTGCATCTCATTTTTCTATACCAAAGCGTGATCCGTACACAAAACACCCCTCATTTTGTACCTGAATAGCCCCTATCTTCCCGCTTTACCCTGAAAAGGAGTTGGTGTACACGAAACACCCCCTTCTGTGTATGCGGCTAAGGACGACTTTTCATCTGTACCTAAAACACCCCTATGCTGGAGGCTGTATTAAGTAAGGTGCTCCATGAAGCTGCCTGTACGCAAAAAGCCCCCTATACACCAGTTGTGTTTAAATCATGCCCGATGTTTTGTTAATAACGACTTTTGCTTTCAAAAAGACCTTTTCGTAAGTTAATTGGTTGTGCTTTTTAATCGGTGGAGCTGGCTTAATGCTTTTTTTAATTGGCTATCGGAAGTGTTGAGAAGAAGCTGAATGCCCAGTCGCAGCACTTCGCTGCGGGAAACTTCAACATCCATGGCGAAGCAGCGCTTTCTCGTGTGTGAAATGCTCTCATAATCTTGCTCAGTCATGGATACACTGCATCGCACGATGGTTTCTGTTTTTTTAGAGGGAGCATCTTTTTTTTCTTCTGGCGCGTTTGGTTTATCTTTCTCGAGGGTTGTAAAAATTGAATCTGCCTTGCGACACTTAGCTTCAAAATCCACGGACTCCTTTTGTAAACTGCTTCTTAATGCGGATTGCAAATTTCTTTTTTTCATGCTTTCTCCTGTTTTGCTAGCATTCTTTTAACTTCTCTTTTCAAAGAGGAAATTTCCTTAATGGCTGGCTTAGCTTTGCTGCCAAGATTAAACACGTGTCCTCCCAGAGCTGCCGATTGCCTGTAAGCGGTTCTCAAATGCAGGCGCGACTTCAACGTTGGAATGCCAAAATCTTTCATGACTTCTAACGCATCTTTTGAAATAGCAACGTTCGTTTGACACATGTTGGGCAGTAAGGCGGACTGAAGACCTTCGTTGATCGAGGCAACGCTTGTGATCAGTTCGCGGATACCAACTGCAGCCCAGAGGTCAGGTGGAGAGGGAATAACCGGTATAATTGCAAGGTCAGCAACCAGTAAAGCGCTTTGTGAAGACTTATTTTCAACTGCTGGAGGACAATCCACAATAATCCAATCATATTTTCCCATGAACTTTTTAAGTTCCTGGTGCACCTTGCTCTCAGCTATGCTTAAACCAATAACATCGGCGGGAAACAAGTCGTTTTCGGGAGCAGAAGCAGACCACCTTGCGGCTGTTCCTTGAGGATCTGCGTCTACAACGAGCACACGTAACTTCTCCCTTGCTAAAGCGGCAGCCAGTTGCATGGCTACAGTGGTTTTCCCACACCCGCCTTTCTGATTGAGTATTGCGACAATATAGCTTCTTACTGCACGGTAATATGATAATATCATAATATCTTAATATGGTAGCACGATAATATCGTGTCACCTTAATACTACTGTTGTCAATGGTTTCTGGGGTTTAACAAGTTTATTTTCTACCTGCGTGCTGGGGGTGGCATTTCTGCTATAGGCAGATAATACGATATTATTTTAATATCATGTTATGATAATATCGTGTGCTGGAGACGTTGGTTTCCCTTTCGTGCTAAGAGGAAATTCGAAACCGTAGGCTTTGAAATGGGGATGCTTTTTCACGTAATAAGATAACATGATATTATTTTAATATCATACTACGATAGTATCGTAATAACGAAAAAACTGGTCCTGTAGATGCATCTGGGCACTTGCTTTATGCAAGGTTTTGAAATAGCCTAACGCGCTGTACAAGGCATTTCGCCACAGGTTCCATAGGTTTCGATCAAGAAAACATGCGGTTTTCGTTTAAAAAGATTGCATTGTATTGCTGCTTGCTCTGTGCGCCTTGGGCAGCGGTTTGCTGTGTTCGTGCTTTCCAAAAAAAACGCGCAACGGCATGCTCT
This sequence comes from Myxococcota bacterium, assembly GCA_039030115.1. Lineage (GTDB taxonomy): Bacteria > Myxococcota > UBA727 > UBA727 > JABDBI01 > JBCCEX01. Next base: position 4,857 of record JBCCES010000031.1, on the reverse strand, counting down.
CAAGCAAGCGTCAAACAGACGAAAAGCAAGCCGAAGCATCGAGAGCCTCTCTCGCTGTCTCGCTGTGCCCAGCAATATTTGCAAACCGAAAAACGGCGCTGCTGTGCCAATACCTACCGTGCCAAAAAAAGCGATATGAGGTTGTTGCTGCAGCATAGCCACAAGCTGTTTGGCGATGCTGTGATTGCACATTGGCCGCAGCGCATGAGAGCGTTTGAACGTCACATGCACACGTGCATGAGTCCTCGAACAGGGCAGGGGTATCGGCCGGCTTCGCTCAACCGGTTGTTCAGTACGGTCAACCATTTTAGCGGCTGGTTGCATGCACGAGGGGTGTTGACCCAGCCTTGGAAGAGAGGGTTTTTTCGTCGGCTTCCCGTTGGTGGGCAACGGCAACCGGCGCTGGATGAGCAGCAGTGGCAGGTGCTGCAACACGTTGTCGACTCCTTGCCGCAAGAACGTCGTTGCCCTCGCCGTCGTTTGGGATTGCAACAAGCGGTGTTGCAACTATTGCAGCACACAGGGCTGCGTGCGAGCGAGCTGGTACAGCTCAATGTGCAGCAGCTACGCCAGGGGGCGTTGCACGCGATTCGCCGCAAGGGCGGGCAGGTTACCGCTCGTATCTCCTTGCCTGTGCGTGTCTTGCGCACGGTGGTTTCCTATCTCGCATCCTGCAACGGCACATCTCATGTGAAAGCCTTGCTGACCTGTCGCGGCCGTCGGCTGTCGTTATCGATGGTTACACGCATCTGCCGTGACTTGAGTGCGCGGGCCTGTCGCTTGCTGCCGGCGCACCGAGCCTTCCGCCTCACGCCCCACATGCTGCGCCGTACACTGCTGCAAAGGATATACCGCAGCAAAGGTCTACGGGCCGCTCAGCAAGCCAGCGGTAACCGCACGCTGCGCGGCATGCTGTGCTATGTGTATCGCGAACGGCCCCACGAGCTATGCGTTGAGACGAGGCAGTAACTACAATTCTTGTATACCCACTCTTGTATACCCACTGAATGCATCATGATTAAAAAAATCGGTCTGTCATCAAACGGCGCAATGGGCTGCCAAACACTCGCTGCTGCAGGGGCAAAAAATAAAAAAGACCACTCTGCAGGCTGCTTGAAAACGCAATGTGTAGATCTCGTTTTCCCATCTCGCTTGAATATACAAGTGACTGATAAGTTCTTCAATAAGATAAAAATTAGGGTGTTTTTAAGCAATTCATCCACACTCTTCACGCACAGCTGCAGCTGACCTGTAGTGCTGATAGAGCCTCAGCAAAAACTCTATGCGACTGTGCTCGCTAACAAAAGGCTGGGAGCAGTACGCCGCATCGACAGCTTGATCCAGCACTTGATGGGCCTTATGCAACAGGGGTGGCATGGTCAGGGGATTGTAGAGATCTCCCAATGTGCTGTGTGGATACTGTGCCCTTGCAGCAAGCACTGCCTGCGCCTTGGCTTCAATGGCTTGTTTGTGCTTGACCGTAGGATTTTGCGGCCAGGGAAAGTTATTGTAAACCAGAGTGTTTGAGTAGCGATAGCCGTTTCCCAGCCGGCCGCACACATAGCGCATCCACTCCATATGCATCAGCGAAGTCAACACGCCGAAGTGGTAGAGCGTGGCGTTAGGAACGCATGCGCAAGTGTTATGAACAATGAATTCACAACTGAAAAAACCAAAGGGCACATATTTTCTACTTTCGGAGGAACAGTGAGGAATAAGAATAAAGTCTGTGTTTGGTTGCCGGATTTCGGCAAACAGTGTCGGGGAGTTGGCTGCTTGTTGTGTCAATTTTTTTTTACTGCCTTGGCGAAACCGCTTGACCGCTGCAACGCGCTTGCTTACTTGCGGCATGCGTTTCAGCTGCGCGGGGGAAATGCCCTTTAGCCACAAGCACCAACGATTGAGATTACGAAAAAACTCTTTCGCGCTCAACACCGGTTTGATGTAGGGCGCTGCTTGCGGTTCTTTTGATAATAACGCAGCTTTTTCTTCGTCGGTTAAAAGGAAATGGCCACCATCCCTAGGGCTACTGCCGTGATGCATGGCGAGCACAGTGCAGATGGGTAAACGTCTGGCGGGGATGACAACATCAGGCAACTCCACCAGGTAGGGGTTGATGTTGTGCACCTGCTTTTCTTGTGGAGTGGAGCGTGGCGTGTCGTAATCGTACAGCAGCTTGCACGGGGTGTCGTAGGCGGCAAAGCCGATGATGACACAATAGACTAACGCCTGGCCGGTCCAGACAAAGGTGCGGTGGGCAAAGTGAATCTTGATGCCATACTGATTGAGTAATGTATTCCATAAAATGCTGACCTGACTGCCTTGCACAATGGAGTTGCTGGAGACAAAGGCGCACTTGATCCGCGTGTTTTGAATGTATTGCGCGGCCTTTAGATACCATGCCGCGACATAGTCCAAGACTCCGGCACCTGTAACATTGTGGAACACAGCGGCCATCTCTTGGCTGTGTTTTTTTGTCTTCAGGTGATACCCCACAAAGGGCGGGTTCCCCAAAAGGGTGCAGGAGTCGGTAGGCGGCAACACTTTGCGCCAGTCCAGCGTGAGCGCATTGCCGTGCACAATGTGAGCCAATTTCTGCAGTGCAGTGCGCATGGAACAGCAACCAAAAGCCTCGGAGAGCTTTTTATTCATCTGGTGCTCCATGAGCCATAAAGCTACCTGGGCAATGCGGGCGGGAAATTCCTCTATTTCAATGCCGTAGAGCTGGTCGATACCGATGCGAGACAGATTGCTGACATGCAGCAGCTGTTGCTTTTGCCGATAAAGCGCCTGCAGCACCCGAATTTCTAGCTCACGCAGTTCGCGGTAGGCGATAATCAAAAAATTGCCGCAGCCGCAGGCAGGGTCAAAAAAGCGCAACGTGCCTAGTTTTTTGTGAAACTCCAACAGCTTGTTGCGGTTGTGTTTGATCTTGGCAAACTGTGCGTAAAGCCCATCGAGAAACAGCGGGCGAATCACCTTGAGAATGTTTTGCTCGGTGGTGTAGTGTGCGCCGGTACCTCGCCGTTTGTTGCCCATCACACTCTGAAATAAAAAACCGAAAACGGCTGGTGCAATCAAACTCCAGTTGAAGTCACAGGCCTGCAATAATGTGGCGCGTATGCGGCTGTTATAGGCGATAATGGGAAGGGGATGCTCAAACAAACCGCCGCTGACATAGGGGAAACGCGCTAATTCTTCATCTAGGGTTTTGGCACGCTTTGTGTGGGGTTTGTTAAGGGTTTGAAACAGATGAGCCAAACAAGCAGCCAGACCGCTGCCGTCTGATTGCGTGCGCTGCTCAATGAGCCGAGTAAAGATGCCCTTTTCAAACATCCCCGTGTCGTTGGCAAGCAGGCAAAACAACAAGCGAACAAGAACACGCTGCAGGTCGTCGCCCTCATAACCCATCTCTTTGAGCTGGTCGTGCAAGCGACCCATGAGCTTTGAGGCTTGGGACTTCACTTGCTGCAACTACCACACAAAGCGTTGTAATACCTGTGCAAAGCAGGCAGTAACACATCCAGTGCGGTTGGTGGCAAGTAACGAAACGATGGGGGGATGGGTGCCCTGTGCAAAACCATTCTTCCTCCTATGTTTCGGTTGCTCACCTGTCAGCAGGAAGAAAGAAGGAAGAATAGCCAGCAACCCGAATGGTGCAATCACCCTATCACGCTAAAAACATAGCGACAACAACTGTGCGGGGTGTCCTGTTTTGAGGGAATCGTGCAGGGGCTTGCCTACCCCCCAACCGTCACTGTTTTGGAGCCGATGGCGTTTGCCAGCATCGGCACCACGGGGGGTGTGGAAGGCCCCATAGAGGTGCCATGCGTGTGTGTGTTGAACACCTGCGCGATGGTTTCTGCTAGGGCCGGATGCAGCTTAGCTGCTGTGCCTAATGTGAGTTTGCCGGCAGACAATGTGACGCTGGGGGCTTTTAGCTCCACGGCTGTTGTCGATTGAATTTGCACCTTTCCCTGTTGCAGGGTCACGGTTTGCCCAGAGGGTTCTTGCAACTGAATCTGCTTGCCCAGCGTGAGTTGTGCACCGCTGGTGGCTCGCGCTTGCACATCTCCCTGTGCACTGAGGGTGAGCTGCGCTCCTTGCGCTGTTTTTAATTGCACGCTGCCATCAGCATGTAGCTGCACGCAGGCACCCTTGCTGGTGCGTATCTGGATCTCTCCTGTGGCATCGTCCAGGCGCACCGTCTGTTTGTTGGGGGTAGACACCGTCACCTGTTTGCGCATGTCGTCTAGCTGCAGTGAGAGTTTGTTGGCAGACGTTAAACGAATTCCAGCAGAAACCGGTAAATCATCCAGCTGTAGCGTGTGCCCTTTGGGAGAACGCATGCCTTGATTGGTCGGTGGGATGCGCTGAAACACCTGCGGCACTTCACTGCGTTTGGCAGGTTCGGCCCAGTAGCCTCCCAGAGACCAACCGGCTTCCAGGTCCCCTTCGTCAAACAGCACCACCACACCTGCACCTACAGGCGGCACACAAAAGATGCCACAGTTGGGCCCAGCACCTGGGCTCATGGGGAGTAACCAATGCGTTGTGAAGGCATCCCCCAGCATTCCCAAACGGGCTTTCACACGTCCCAGACGCTTAGGATCTGCAGTGTCAGCGACGACACCGGCGTACAGGCTGTTGTACTGCATGCAGTTTGCCCTTTCACGAGGATGTGGCGGGTGGCGTTTTCCTCTTTGCATTGTGTGAAGAGGCAGGGGGCAAAGAAGAGGGTGTGAGACGCTTGGCAGTGGGATGGGTGGGTTTGTCCTGTGTGCGCGAAGCAAGATACAAGGGAGGCAATTGCAGAGGTTGGCAAGGTCTGTTAGAAGAGGAGCGATGCAAGGGAAG
>JBCCES010000030.1:0-10373 GCA_039030115.1 Myxococcota bacterium | reverse complement strand
GGTCTGACACCCGAAGAGGCCCAGATCTTGGACAATAAAGCGTTGTGGTGGCATGACCAAAAAAAGATGCATGCCCTCTACGACCAGGCTCAACAACAGCGCGATCAGGCGCAACAACAACGAGATGAGGCACAGGCAAAGTCAGAACGCTATGCACGCACTCTGCGACAGGCGATTCTCTCTCTACGGCAATCGGGAATGGAGGATGCACGTGTGTGTCATATTCTGGGCATCTCATCGCAGCAGCTGTACGAGATCTTGCGGATAACACCCGCTGCGCAAGCCCATTCACAGCAACAGTCATAATATGCGCTAGCCTCATAACCCTAGGCTGTCGTCGGTTCAGGAAATCTTGTTTTGCCTGCTGCTTTAGGATTAGGGGACACGTTGCAAGTTCCGGCTGTGCAACTGGGAAGCGTGGCAATTCAAGCCAATACACAACAAGGAAAAGCTCGGCTGCAAAAATTACAGTTTGCTGGTGGGGATGTGCAAGTCAATGCTACGGGAGAAGGAAAACTTCGAAAAAGCTGGCGACGCAGTGCTTTATCGGGTAAGGGTTGGTTTCGGCTAAGTCCGGATTTTCTCAAGAAAAATCCAGGTTTGCAGGCACTTTTCAGCACACTCCATTTGCCGCACAAGCCTCGTGTGATCAGGTATACTATAGACAGGAGGCCAGGCCAGATGCGTTTTATCGCTCCCAAAACAGACTTTGCGTTTAAGAAGATTTTTGGCTCAGCGGGGCACGAGGGGGTTCTGCGCTCCTTTCTCAATGCCTTTTTGTACCAAGGGCGAGAGGAGATCACCGAACTGACCCTTCAAGACCCCTACAACATCCCCCGTCTCAAAGGGCTCAAAGACTCCTATTTGGATGTGCGCTTGCGCCAATCAGACGGCAAGTGGATTCTCGTCGAGATGCAGGTTGTGCATGTGCCGGGGTTTGAAAATCGGATACTCTTTAACGCAGCCAAGCAGTTCAGCACCCAAGTTGTCCAAGGCCAAGATTACGACACCCTCGACCCGGTTGTGCTGTTAACCATTACCGACTTTGTCATGTTCAAGAATTGGCCCACGGTGCAGTCGCGCTATCGACTGTTTGAAACCGAACAGCTGGTGGAGTATCCGGTTGATGGGATGGAGTTGGTGTTTGTGGAGCTGCCAAAGTTCACCAAAACCCATGTTGAAGCGACGCAGTTATGGGAGAAGTGGGTCTGTTTTTTGAAAGAGGCAGGCAGCTTACAGCAGATGCCCAGCAGCCTGGTGCAAGTGCCTCAGATCAAAGAGGCCTTTGAAATTGCCAACTACGCCGGTCTGACACCCGAAGAGGCCCAGATCTTGGACAACAAAGCGTTGTGGTTGCACGACCAAAAAAAGATGCGCACCCTTTACGGTGAGGCTCAACAACGACTCGGTCAGACTCAAAAACGACTGGATCAGACTGAACAACGGCTCGATCAGACTCAACAACAACTCGATCAGACTGAACAGCAGCGCGACCAGGCACAGGCAAAGTCAGAACGCTATGCACGCACTGTGCAACAGGCCATTCTCTCTTTACGGCAATCGGGAATGGAGGATGCACGTGTGTGTCATATTCTGGGCATCTCATTGCAGCAGCTGCACGATATCTTGCGGACAACACCCACATGAACCGGACCCTTTGCCTCATGGTGTGCTACGGCACCCACGAGTCTTTCCATTGCCGCAATACGGCAAAGACTTCGCAGGGGTTATGTAAAACCTTGCCACAATGTTGTTGAGCTTTTTGTTGTAGTTGAGGCATATGGCAGCGTAAAAATGGGTTGGTGAGAAGCTCCAAAGATAAAGGGCAAGGGAGTGTGGGTAAGCCTTGGGCGCGTAGATTTTTAACATGTTGTAGGCGCTTTGCCACGTGCAGATTGTCGGGTTGTACCAGTTGAGCAAATTGCAGGTTGTCGTAGGTGTATTCGTGGGCGCAGTAAAGCAATGTGTCGGCAGGCAAGTACGTGAGTGTGCATAACGAGGCATACATTTGCTCGTAGGTGCCTTCAAACACCCGCCCACATCCGGCCGCAAACAACGTGTCTCCGGCAAACAATAAGCCATGACCTACATAAGCTATGTGCCCTAAAGTGTGTCCAGGAATGTGGATGACTCGAACGCAAAATCCTTGCCATGAAAGCAGATCGTCTTGTTGAACAGGATGAGTTGTGTGTTCAATCTGTTCGGATGCAGGGGCATACACGGCTAATCCACCATATTCGTTACACAATGTTTCAATGCCTCCCACATGATCGGGATGATGGTGTGTGACTAAAATAGCTGTTGGCTGAAGTTGGTGCTGCTGTAGCGCAAGATGGACTGTTTCATAATCCGTAGGGTCTATGACAAGGCATTGCTTGCTTTCGGGGAGAACGACTAGCCACACATAGTTGGAACCTACAGGCACGGGGATGACCGAAGTGCATGTGTTGGGAAGCATCACATGGATGATAAGATATTGCAATGGATGATCCAACAGATCGGTCAGATCAAAAAAGAGAAGGCAGTCTCCCTACGGTGGCAGTAGGCGAGTTGTTGGACGAAGCTGGGCAAAGAGCGCGTGAAGCCTTGCAGGAAGCTGCTGCAAAAGCGTTACCTTCTCCCAAGGGTCGTCTGCACTCCCATGAAGCGGAACGGGGGGTGTTGTGTGCCATTTTACTGGACAGTGATCAGTACGAAGAAGCTGTGTTGCAAGGCCTCATGGCTCAAGATTTTCATCATCCCGCCCATGCGGTGATCTTTGAAGGAATGACCCAGCTGTACCAAGCGCATCAGCCCATTGATGTGGTGACGTTAACACAGCAATTGACAGATCAAGGAAAGCTAGATGCTGTGGGAGGCCAGGGCGTTTTGGGTCAGCTGGAAAGCTTGTTGCCTACCACAGCCCACGCCCCTGCCTATGTCAAACTTGTGCAAGACAAAGCCATTTTGCGCAAATTGGTGAGAGCAGCTTCTGACATTGTGCGCTGGTCTTTTCGACCCGACAAAGACGCTATGTTGGTGATCGATCAGGCCGAGCAGGCCATTTTATCCATTCGGCGAGAAACGGCGAGTAAAGGTATTTTGCACATTCATGATCTGGCGGTGCAAGCTTTGCTGCGCTATGAAAAACTGCACAAAAAAGAGGCTGCTGTAGAGGGTATTTCTTCAGGTTTTGTAGATCTAGACCGTCTCACATGTGGTTTTCAAAAAGGAGAATTGACAGTGATTGCCGCTAGACCCTCCATGGGGAAAACCGCTTTTACACTCAACATTGCTGCCCATGTGGCTATGCACAAGAAATTACCGGTAGCGTTTTTTTCTTTAGAAATGGGCGGAGATCAGCTCATGCACCGTCTCATGGGCGCTGAAGCGCGTCTTGATTTGTCCAATTTGCGTCGTGGTTACATTAGAGCTGAAGAATATGCCAAGTTGGCAGTGGCTGCCGACAAACTAGGTGAAGCAAGCATGTACATTGACGAAACGGCATCTTTGAGCATTGCCCAACTACGCTCTAAGGCGCGCCATGTGGTGCAGCGGTATGGTGTTCAATTGCTGATAGTAGATTATTTACAGCTCATGAGCAGCAACACAAACTACGATAACAAAGCCACAGAAGTGGGAGAAATTTCTAAAGGTCTCAAGACCCTCGCGCGAGAACTGCAAATTGCTGTTGTGGCTCTGTCTCAGCTCAATCGTAGTGTGGAATCTCGCACCGACAAACGCCCCATGATGAGCGATTTACGTGAGTCGGGTGCCATTGAACAAGATGCCGATGTCATTGCTTTTTTATATCGCGAGGAGTACTACCTGCGCGACAAAACACCGCAGCCCTTAATGGGAATTGCCGAGGTGATTGTGGGCAAAAACCGAAACGGTCCCACAGGGGTTCTCAAGTTGCGATTTGCCAGCAACATCACCCGATTCGACAATCTGGCCCAATCCCCCGACGGCACTCCTTTGCCAAATACCAATGCACTGTAACGTAAGACATCTTCATGCACCCATCAGCAAGCATGTTTGATGCAGTACAGAACGAATCCTGGGGAATTTATGTGCACGTGCCTTGGTGTCGTCGCCGGTGTGTGTATTGTGATTTTTACTTTGAGGTAGGCAAAACCCAAGGAGGTTTTGCGGAACGTATCTTGAGGCAATGGCAAGCACGACGGTCACGCTGGCCCGAACAACCGGCTGTAAGTTTGTATTTTGGGGGAGGGACGCCCAGCTTGCTTGATTGCGGGCAAATACGGCAGATTGTAGCGCACATCAAAGCCAGTGGTTCTTTGACCCCACATGCAGAAGTGACTTTGGAAGCCAATCCCGAGGACATCTGTTTTGCGTTGTTGAAACATTGGCAGCAAGCTGGGGTGACTCGTTTGAGTCTGGGCGTTCAAAGTTTGCAGCAAGATGTATTGCGATTTTTAGGACGTAAACATACTTCTTTGCAGGCCAAGCAGGCTATTCAATGGGCCTTGCAGTTGCATTTTCGTGTATCGGTGGATTGGATTGTGGGTGTGCCTGGGCAAAGTATAGATGCTTGCAGACAAGATGTCTTGTGGGCGGCGCAGCAAGGGGTGCAGCATGTGAGTGTCTATCTGCTTACCGTAGAACCCAATACAGCTTTGCAACGTTTGATGCAAAAGGGGCGATATCCGCCTGTCAACGCCGATGAACAGGCCGATGTGTATCAGGCCATACAGCATTGGTTGACTCATACGGCAGGTTACCAACAGTATGAGGTGTCGAGTTATTGCAAACCTTCTTATGAGAGCGTGCACAATCGCTTGCATTGGGCAGGGGGGCAGTACCTTGGGTTAGGGCCCGCTGCCCATTCCATGTTGTTACAACCCAATGGTGCTGTGTGGCGTCAGCACACTCGTGCCACGCTCAAGCAGTGGTGGCGCGACCCTGTGCATCCTCCTAGCGTAGAAGAGACATTGTCTCCACCTCAGGCATTGCGAGAGTCCCTCGCGTTTGGTATCCGAGATTTGCAAAGGGGTATTGATCCTGCTGCCTTAAGCAAGCGCCATTGCACTTTCTTGCCCCATGCTTTGCACAACGTTTTGCAACAACACCAGCAGCAGGGGTGGCTGCAAAGCCGAAACACACGCTGGCACCTCACCCAGCAAGGAGCCCTGTTTGCCGATGCAGTGGCAAGAGAATTGTTGGCATTGTAAAGTAGTTGCCTGTGGGCAAACGCTGCAGCGAAGTTGTGGCGGGGGTTTGTTGTTGTTGTGAATGCCTTGTGTTTTGCTGTTGCCCGATTGTTGGTGCGGTATCGCAAAACCGTATTGACTTTGGCAGCACTTGTGACATGCGTGATGGCAGGTTTGGCCAGTCGTGTTCACTTTGATTTTTCCCCCGATAGCATTTATTTAGCCAACGATGCTGCGCATGCTGTTTATGTAAAACATTTTATTCCCCATTTTGGTGACCAAGCCAATGTGGCTGTGGTTGCTGTACGGGGCAACTTGCAGCGGTTGCCTGCGCAAGAGGCATTGGTGGATCTGCACAACCGTTTGCGTCAGCATCCTCAAGTGCTTCGTGTGCGTTCTGTGCTCAACCTATTGCCTCAGGCTGCAAAAAACCAACGAGGAATTCCGGGTATACAGGATATTTTGCGAGGGCCTGCCCATATCTATGAGGGCTTGCTGGCTTCAAATGGATCTGCTGCGGCCATTGTTGCTCAATTGCCTATGCACTATGGCGATCAAGCTGCTCAAGAGGACTTAGCTCGTAGCATAAAGAGATTGGTGCAGCAAGTGAGTCGGCGCCATTCCAGCGTTGAATTGCTTGTAACGGGACCTGCTTTTTTGCAAGAGGCCACCATTGGTTTTCTCAAGCGAGATCAAATGCTGTTTTTGCCTTTCGTCGTGTTGTGCATCGCCCTGTTTTTGTGGCTAAGTTTTCGTGATGTACGAGGTGTTGTGTTGCCTTTCATTGCAACGGGTGTCGCTACAGTTTGGGCTCTCGGGTGGCTGTGTGTGGTAGGGCATTCCTTTAATATTGTGAACAATGCATTGGTTGTTTTGTTGTTGGTGATTAGCATTGCTGACTCGGTGCATCTGTTTGCTCGCTTTCAAGACGAACTGCAGCAAGAGCAGTTGGTAGCTCGTCGTGATAAAAGGACTGTAGATGCAGATGCTGTAGTCATTCGCACCACAGTGGCCATGATTCCACCCTGTTTGTTGACTTCATGCACCACAGCATTGGGATTTGCCTCTTCTGTCTGGGCGCAGGTGCACATTGTGAAAGAGTTTGGTGTAGATGCTGCTGTGGGGGTGATGGGAGCTTTTGTGGCTACATTTTTGATTACACCTGCTGCGTTGCGCATGTTGCCTTTTCCGCAGGTTAAAGATGTTGGCTTTGAACACAAAAGGCAATTAGCCAGTAGCTTTTTAAGCGAGGCATTGGCTGTGATGGCTCGCTTTTCTATTCGCTATGCCAAGGTGTTGGTTGTGGCAGCTGTGTCTCTTTTTTGCCTATGCGGCTGGTTTGCTAAAAATGTGCAGTCCAATCAGCGTCTCATCAGTGATTTGCCAGAGAGCGAACCTGCTGTTGTGGCGGCTCGTTTTATTGAGAAAACGTTTTTTGGTTTGGCTTCTTTCGATATTTTATTGGAAGGCGATGCGCAGCAGTGGCAAAATCCCGAGGTTGTGCGTCGTGTATCGCGCATGAGTCAAGCGATTCGTTCAACGCCTCTGGCACCGAGAATAGACAGTTTTCCGGACGCTCTTCGTGCTCATGTGCATGCCGTGCAAGGGCAAGACCCGGGGGCGCTACATCAGTGGAGCGATGAACGCATTGCCCATGTTTTGCACCAAACAGGAGAAGATCCTTCTGCCAATCGATCGCTGCAGCGAGTCTTTTTTTCGGCCGACGGCTCTTTGCAGCGCATTGTGGGTCAACTGAAAGATTCTCACACCCGGAGCATCAACCAGTTTCGCCAGGAGGTGCAACGCATTCTCGATACGCATCGTTTACCCCATGTGCCCGTTCACCTAACGGGAGGAGCACTGATTGCTGCCAAGGCCTTGGGCAATATTTTGCGTGATATGGCAGGTTCTTTAGTCGTGGCATGTGCAACCATTGTATTGATCATTGCGTTGGTATTTCGCAGCGTTCGTTACGCTGTCATGGCCTTGTTGCCTAACCTGTTGCCCATTGTCGTGACCCTAGCAATCATGCAGCTGTGGGACATTCATTTGCGCGTGGCTACAGTGATGATCTTTTCCATGGCCCTGGGAATTTCTGTTGATGCATGCACCCATTTGCTGGCTCGTTTGCGAGAAGAAATAGGCTGTAAAAATGGGAATCGCCCACGTAGATTACAAGAAATTATTGTAAAAACCATGCAAGGTTCGGGTCGCCCTGTGGTCTATTCCACGGTTTTGTTGCTTTTGGGTTTCTCCGTGTTGGGCTTGTCACGATTTCATGCTTTGCGGGATTTCGCCATTCTGTCTGCTGCTGTTTTGGCAACAGCATTGCTGGTAGATTTGTTGCTATTGCCTGCCCTTGTCATATTGGTGCGACCCAAGAGATGAATGTTGTGCAAGGGTGGTTGCAGTGGTTTGCACAGCATGTGCATTCTGTTGAGGGCATGGTTGTGTTCGTCTGCTTTTATGCAACGGCTACTGTGCTTGTGTTGCCAGCTTCTGCGCTCACATTGCTGGCGGGTGCTGTGTACGGCTTGCCTTGGGGATTGCCTTTGGCATGGTTGGGTAGCAATTTAGGAGCTTGCACTGCTTTTGTGTTGGGACGCAAGTTCTTGCACGATTTTGTGAGTCGACGTTTTGGGCATTCGCGTTGGTTAAAGGTTTTGCAAAAAGCCATTGAACAAAACGGTCTACAGATGGTGATTCTGCTACGTTTGGCTGTTTTTATCCCGTTTGGAGCTGTTAACTATTGCTTATCGCTCACCTCTTTGCCTTTACTTACATTTGTGATCGGGTCTTTTTTAGGTATGTTGCTGCCCAGTGTCCTGTATGTTTACATGGGTGCTGTGGCAGGCACGTTGGTGCAAGCTTTGGCTCAGCAGGAGCAACACACGAATGCAAAGCTGGGGCTGCAACTGTTAGGGCTTGTTGCTGCTTTTTTGTTGTTGTGGTTGATTCGCCAATCTAGCAAGCGGTTGCAACAACTGGAGCGCCAAGCTGAAAGCACGCAAGACACCCCAGAAAACTGACTGACTGGAGTCCTCAGTTTCGTACAAATGCCTTTAAAAGGGCACATCCTCTTCTTCTACAAACCCTCCGGAAGTGGAAGAATTATTTGTTGGCACAGAAGCAGCGGACTCATTGCTAGACGCCGTTGCTTGAGCGCCTCCGCTTTCAGCGGGAACCTCAACAGGTGCATCTTTTGGGCTTCCTAAAAACGTCAGTTGATTGGCGATCAACTCAGGGCTAAAGCGGGTTTTTCCCTCGCGATCTTCCCATGTGCTGCTTTGAAAGCGCCCCTCTGCATAAATTTGGCGACCTTTTTTTAAGTATTCGCCTGCTCGCTCGGCTGTTTTTCCAAAACAGACAACTGTGATCCATTGGGTGTGATCCACCCAATTATCCCCTTCTCTGCGGCGCTCTGTTACAGCAATGCGTAGGTTGGACATAGCTGTTCCCGATTGACTGTAACGTACTTCTGGATCGTGCCCTAAGTTGCCGATAACGCTTAAACGTACCATTCCTGCCATGATGATCTCCTTTTATTTACAATACCCCTATCTTTAGTATAGGCCAACGAGCTATGGATCAGCAAGCCTTTTGTAAGCTAGCACAAAAGATGGCACGTTCACATTCCCTATTGCATGGCTAGGGCGGGTCGGTTGATTTTGTTACCCTAGCACTCATGGAGCCAATGCAGTTAGGCCAGCTTTTGGGTTGCGTCACGCAACCGCTTCAAATGGTACGTGGCAGTCGTGCTTGCTTACGTAACCCTGTGTTAGGCGTGACACAAGACTCCCGCCGTGTTGGACCAGGATGGATCTTTGTAGCTTGTCCAGGGGCTACAAAGCATTCTCACGACGGTCATGCTTTTGTGAGGCAGGCGTGTGAAAAACAAGCTATGGCTGTGTTGGTGAGTGATGCAAAACGAGTTGTCAAGGGAGAAAAAACCCCTGTTTTTGTTGTTGCAAATTCCTGTTTGGCCCTAGCTCAACTCGCTGAAGCCTGGCATGGACACCCTTCAAAGCAGATGCAAGTGTGTGCTGTTACAGGAACCAATGGCAAGACATCTGTCACCCATCTGTTGGCAACGATATTGCAAACAGCAGGTTATCAAGCGGCTGTATTGGGCACATTGGGAGTTGGCAAAACAGGGCATTTGCAATCCACCTTGTACACCACATCCACAGCAGAAGATTTGAGCGCTCAATTGGCTGTGTTGTATCAACAAGGGTATACTCACGTATGTATGGAAATGTCTTCCCATGCTTTGGCCCTGGAGCGTGCCCATGGTACCACCCTGGCTCTTGGGGCCCTCACCAATATTACGCGGGATCATTTGGATTTTCATGGCAGCATGCGGCAGTACATACAAGCCAAGAAACGGTTGTTTCAAGAACTGCTTGCTGCGGGTCAGCCGGCTGTGTTGCCCGTAAATCATTCGTTTGTGCAGCAAGCTAAACAGAGAGGCTTGCGTGTTGTGACATGGGGGCAGGGTGTCCAGGCCCATGTGTGGGCAAGTGACGTGGATTGCAACTCAGAAGATATTTTTTTGCGATTGCACGTGAATCACAAGACGTTTGATGTGAGGAGTGCCTTGTGGGGAAAATTACATGTGGGCAATATGCTGTGTGCAGCTGCTTGTGCGTGGGCATTGGGCGTGCAAGAACATGTAATTGCCCAAGGGTTGTGTCGTGCCCAACCTCTGCCTGGGCGTATGCAAATTGTTCGTGTTCGCGGCAACCATGCACTGCAAGCACCCACGGTATTGGTGGATTATGCTCATACACCTCATGCGTTGTCTTGCGTGCTCGATGCGGCTTTGCAGGCATTGCCTAAACAGGGACGGCTGATTTTGGTGTTTGGGTGCGGGGGCCAGCGCGATCCCATCAAGCGTCCCATTATGGGCGCCATTGCCGGGCAAAAGGCCCACCTCACAGTGTTGACTCACGACAACCCTCGCCACGAAGAACCCTGGTCTATTTTGCAGAATATCGCTTCGGGTATAGCAAATAGATCCAGATACCACGTGGTGGGGGATCGCGCCCAAGCCATTGAAAAAGCCATTGCTATGGCCCATCCCGAAGACATTGTTGTGATTGCAGGCAAAGGCCACGAACAAACCCAACAATGGGGTGACGAAGCCAAACCCTTTTGCGATGTCGCACAGGCCCAGCAGGCGTTGCAAAAGCATTTTGGTTCATGACATTTATGTATGGG
>JBCCES010000029.1:0-10792 GCA_039030115.1 Myxococcota bacterium | reverse complement strand
CTCGAGCACCGGGCTGATTCAAACCATTGGAAGGGCCGCTCGGCATGTGGATGGCCAGGCTATTTTATACGGCGACCGCATCACCGACTCAATGCGCATCGCCATCGACGAAACCAACCGCCGACGCGCCATTCAGCAAGCCCACAACGAGCAACACAGCATCACGCCGCAAACCATTGTGAAACCCACACGCCACATGGATATAGAAGAGACGCAAGACAAAAAGAAGAAAAAACGATCCAAACAGAGTCAAGTGACGCCTGCCGCTAACCTCCAAACTCCTGAAAATCTAGAAAAAACCATTGCTGAGCTCAAAAAACGGATGCAAAAAGCCGCCAAACAGCTCGAATTCGAAGAAGCTGCCTCCCTGCGCGATGAGATTCATCGCCTGCAGCAGCAGATGATGAATACATAACCCGAAATCTGCAGAAAGCCTCTGTTTCCCAAGGCAATTGCATCTAGAGAATCTTTGCTTTGTTCTCAATTGTGTTGCAACAAAGAATGTTTTTTTGTTGTTGTCTGGTGGGACCCGGCTCGCATGCATCTGCCCCGTTTTTACAAAAGGATTGTGTGCTCGCACCCATCCAGACAACAACAAAAAAACATTCTTTGTTGCAACATGTCAAAGCTCAGTTGTTTTTGCCAACTATCGTCAAGCAGTATCATCTTTTGTTACAGCAAGCAGCACATTGCTATTTAGGCAGTGCGGTTTCATACATATACACAGGCACAGTTGCACTGTCAGCGGTAGAGACCTGCAGCTGTTTGATCTTTCGCAGGCGGGGATGAGCGGGTAGCTCTTGAAATAAAATGAGCTTAACGGCGTGTGGAACTTGCAAGGCTTTGTCGACAATGTTTTGTACCACGGTAGCTGAATAGTATTGCGAAGCAGCATACAAAACGGTCGCTTCTTGAAAGCGGTCATGAAAATCATCTTGTAAAAAATCTCCATGCAAAAAGGTCACCTTTCTGTAGGGCTGGGGATCGATGTATGCCCAATCTTGTGAAAATGCCTTGCGCAAAATACGCATAGATTTACTGTGGCGTGTGGTGGATATTTCAATGCCCACAATGCGGCTGACAGGTGCACTCATGTAAGCATGCAGTGCAAATTTGCCGATGCCGTTGCCCAGAACCAGCAAGCGATCGCCCTTGCGAAAACCGATTGCGCCAATGAGTGTTTCTCTGTCGGCAAGCGTAAGCTCACTGTACTGAGGGTTGTGGCCGGTTGCTAAAATGGCTTGCTGTTCACGTTGGTCAATGTCGCCAGATCTTTTGTAAAAAATACTGCTCTCAAAATTGTATTTAATCTCTCGCAAATCCCGTTTGACAAACTCCCGCGATGGGGACTGTGCGGGTGAGGCAGATGCAGGAAAAACATGGTAAACATGCACCGGAACCGCGTCGTTCCATGTCGCCGGCACAAAAAGAGTCTCCTGCGGATACAAACGGGGATGCAGCGGCATGCGTTTGAGACTCACAATGGTGACTTTGTGTTTAATGGCAAGCAGACGATCCAAAATACCTTGACGCAGCTGGTGATTGAACAGGGTGTCGCAAACAAACACCACAGTAGCATCGTCAAACTTGCTGTTAAGCACATCTCCTAGGCGATATTCTAAGCGTTTAGAATCGTATAGCCCCATGCTTTTGAGGCGCTTACGGGCTTCTTCGGCCTTGTTGTGACGGGTTTGAGACAGTTCAATGCCACGGGCGTTTGCCTTTGTTGTCAGGTAGGTAAGCATCACGAGTCTACCTTGACCACTGCCTAAATCATAGAGAGTATCTTTTGGTCCCAAACGGAGTTTTTGCAAGATTGTATGGATGCCCTCTAGCTTTAGCTCGCCGTAGACACTGCTTTTGTTTCTTACATCGTTGTTAGCCTGATTGATGAGATCTTTTTCTTGCTGTGGAATGCGGGAGGGCAGGCGGTTGTCTGGGTAGAGCTCCTGCATGATTTCCAAGGCGCGAGAAAAAGCAAACAGAGAGGTCTTGTGCAAGTTTACCTTGCTGTACACAACCCATGCCGTCAAAAAAGCGATGACAACGGCCCCGAGAGCGAGCCTGGTTTTCTTCGCAGATAGCTGCTTTGTGTCGTTTTTTCGTTTCGTCGACATTTTTATTTTCCAGTTATTCCTCCCAGGACACTATACTCTTTTTCTATTGTCCTCGTTTTTTGACTTTGGCTTTCGCAGTTTTTTAAGTTGGCACAACAAACTCACAAGCTGTAAGATTTGTTTATATTCATGAACCGGGAGGAGATAACGTGTTATCGTGCGTGGAATACATTTGGTTAGATGGAACGCGGCCCAGCGCTCAACTACGTAGCAAAACCTGCGTGATGCAATCGGAGGCAGACCCAACGCAAGATGCATCTGTGTTACCCGATTGGGGTTTTGACGGTTCATCTACAGGTCAAGCATCGGCAAACAGTTCAGACGTTTTACTTAAACCTGTACGAGCTTTGGCCGACCCTCTACGGGGAGGAAATTCCTATATTGTTTTGTGCGAAACCCTCAACCAAGATAGCTCCATTCACACCTCCAATACACGCGCTGCGCTACGTCGCATGTTGCAAGAAGAGGCACACACGTGGCAACCATGGGTGGGATTTGAGCAGGAATACACGCTGTTTACGCAGGCGCAACCCTATGGTTGGCCAGCAGGTAGTCACCCGGGGCCCCAAGGTCCGTTTTATTGCGGTGTGGGTTCGGGTAGAGCGTACGGGCGAGCAGTGGCTGAAAAACATCTGAAACTGTGTCTGCAAGCAAATGTGAGCATTGTGGGAATCAATGCTGAAGTGATGCCCAGTCAATGGGAGTTTCAGGTGGGATATCGAGGAATCGATGCACAGGATCAAGACTTGCTAGCTATGTGTGATCATCTCTGGCTGGCTCGTTGGCTGTTACTGCGTTCTGGAGAGGAGTTTGGAGCAACTGTCAGTTTTTCAGCAAAGCCGTTAGATGGCGATTGGAACGGGGCAGGCACGCATGTGAATTTCTCCACCCAAGCCATGCGAAATTCCGACACAGGGTGGGAAAAATTACAGGCCTTTACAAAAGCTCTAGAGAAGGTACATCAGGAGCACTTAGCCTGTTACGGCTCCGATCTGCACAGACGCCTGACCGGAAAACATGAAACATGCCACATGGACACCTTTAAAGTAGGCGAATGCGATCGCAGCGCCTCCATACGCATTCCACCTAAAGTGGTACGGAACCGTTGCGGTTACATTGAAGATCGACGTCCTGCTGCTGACTGCGACCCTTACCAGGTCTGCTTGCGTCTGCTGCAAACGTACCAAGCCATCGCTTAGGGCAGGCTCTAGTTTTCGATCAACAGACTTCTTAAAAAATGCAACAATAAGGGTATATGTCTGTGCTGAATTGCCTAGAAGATCTTGCGATTGCTCCTTTGCCAAACCATGCCCAAATTCAGTTGACAGGGAGCGACGCTTTCTCCTTTATGCACCGCCTCAGCACACAAAATTGCCAGACTCCACAAAGCGGGCAGGGTTGCCTCAACGCTTTGCTAACGCCAAAGGGCCGATTTGTCGGTTTGCTGCACCAAGTGGTTTTGCCAAACAACAGTGTGCTGCTGTTGGGAGGGCAGGGTCAGCAACAGCAGATTGAGCAGTGGCTTAATAAGCATTTGTTTATTGAAAACGTTCAATTATGCAGTGTCAATAAGCAAAACACCATATGGTGGGTGGCGGGTAAAAAAGCGGCAAGCAAACTGACACGCCTTCTAGGTCAATCTCCTCCTGCAGAACCCTGGCAGTGCTTGCTGCATAATAACGACTACATTTTTCGTACATTTAATTGTGTGGACTCTCATGGGCAGCCGGTGCCTGCATGGCTGTTGCGCATTCGACACACCAGGGGCAATTCACTGATAGATGCCTTAACATCTCAAGCAAACCCTCATGTGTTGAGCGCAGATGAAGCTGAGGCAATCCGCATTGCTGCTGGTATCCCCCGCTATGACAATGAAATCAATGATCAAACCAATCCACTGCAGTTAGGCTTACAAGCAGCCATCGATATCAACAAAGGGTGCTATGTCGGTCAAGAGGTAATGTCTCGTTTGATCACATACAAAAAAGTAAAAGACCGACTGGTCAAGATCATGTGTCATGAGCAGGCTTATCAACAGCTGCGTGTTGGCCAACGGTTGCTGTTGCACAATCAACAAGCCGGCCAAATCACATCGGTATCACCGTTGTTTACACCCGGCGTAGCCGTTGCACTTGCCTTGGTCAAACTGCCTGTCGATACAACGTTGCCGTCGGACGCGCTTGTTGTGCAGAGCAATCAAACGGACAGTGTGTCTGTACGTTTGCATACTTCTTCATAAGATGGCACATTCGCCGACCATTATTTTGTTTGCCACCGGATTCTTGGGTTGTTACGGTGGATTTTTTGGCCACTTCTCTAGCAACCTGGCGCTAATCATTTCATCTGTTTGCGCTGTGGCAGCACTTGTTGCACCGCACAAGGTGCTACGTGCCACACTTGTGATGCTTGCTGTTTGGTGGTTGTGTTGCCTAAGCGCAATATGCACACAACAGCAGTACAACAAACAAAAACAGCGTATTCCACAACATGCTGTTGTCTATGAGGGCACAGTGAATGATATTGCACCGTCACTGCAACGGGGCAAACGTGCTGTGGTACATGTCACAGGTTTTCTGCTGGGTAACGAGCGCCAAGCTCTCGCATTTACGCTCTTGCTGCGATTGCACCAAGCCAGCAGCGCTCTCAACATTGCAGTGGGCGATCGCATTCGTGTCTTTACTCGTGCTAGGCCGTTGCGGCACTCCCTTACACCTGGTGAATTTGACTCCTATCTATTTGGTCTCGCTAGAAACATCCATGCCAAGGCGTATATACGTGACCCTGTGCATATTGCCGTGATGAAACGCAATGCTGCTTGGCAACCCTTTGCTCGTGCCCGAGCCTATTTGCGAAAAGGGCTCATGCAGCTGCTCACTCCGCGAGAAGCCGGAGTATTATTGGCCCTGCTTGTGGGAGACACCCAACTATTTGATCAGCAGCAACACATGTTGTATCGGCGAGTCGGTGCCAGCCATCTGCTCGCTGTTAGCGGTTTACAAGTGTCGCTGTTGGCCTTTGCGCTGTTTCGCTTTTTGCATATGCTGCTGTGCTTAACCCCTGTGATTGGACGACTTTCTTACGCTCGTAGCACAGCTGCTTGCCTCGCTTTGATTGCCGTGTGGGCTTTTGTTGGGTTGTGTGGTGCGCCTCCCTCTTGTGTGCGCGCAGCGGCTATGGCAAGTGCGTTGCTGCTAGGTGGCCTCACCACCCGCAAAATTTCCACTTTAGATGCTTTAGGAGTTGCCGGTTTTTGCACCGTGATGCTGTCGCCTGTTGCAACGATCGATCCCAGCTTTTTGCTCTCTTATGCAGCCATTGTTGGGCTCATGTTGTGCCCAGGCGCAGAAATTTTCACAGGCTCTTACATCACCTCAGTCAGTTCACCCGATGCACAGGGTTCGCCACAGACCGCTGCAAACACAACGGCCCACGTCAAACGCCTTCAAGCGCTTGGGTTGGTTGCGTTTGCCTCTTTTGCAGCAGGTCTCATGACACTGCCCCTAACAGCTCATCTGTTTGGTGAAGTGGTCCCCGCTGGGCTGATAACAAACGTGATTTTGGTACCCGTTGCCTCGTTTTTGCAGGTGCCTGCTTTGGTATTGGGGTGCCTGGGTGCCCTCGGATCTTATAGTAGCTTAGCCCATGCCGGAGCCTGGTTCGCCGCCGTGCTAGAAGCGCTATGTGATGTATTAGGCAACATGGTGGGTGATATTGTTCCTATTGAGTCACCCAGCCGCACAGCAACGCTAGGCTATTTTGTATCTGCCTTTCTGCTTCTTCTGGGTTTTTTGAGAAAAAACCTCCGGCACCTAATAGTAAGCATATGCTTATCGTTTGCCTGTTTTGCAATTCCGCTTTATGTACAGCCCAGCGGTGTGCGTATTAGTGTGCTAGCTGTTGGCCAAGGTGACAGCAGCGTGTTTGAACTGCCCTCGGGGCACGTGTTGCTCATAGATGGCGGCGGTGCACCTCAATCGGATTGGGATCCAGGCGAGCGCATTGTTCTGCCTTTTTTGGCACGTCGAGGCATCAAGCATATTGATGTGATGGTCGTAACGCATCCCGATGCAGATCATATTTTAGGGCTTATGGCTGTTTTGCAAAACATGAGCGTGGGGAGCATTTGGCACAGTGGGTTTGAAGATGAACACCCGCTCATGGGCAACTTTTTGCGGTTGGCAAAGCAAAAAAATGTTCCTGTGTTTCATGCCAAGCAGCTGCTAGGCAGCCACTGCTTTGGTAACACACGGATAGACGTGCTGGCTCCCCACCCTGTGAGGCAACATGAGCTGCTTTATAAAGAGCTCAAAACAAACGACAACAGCTTGGTGTTGCACATCCACCATGGAAACGACAGCGCCTTGTGGCCTGGAGACATTGAGGAATGGGGGGAGTATCTGCTGTTGCAAAACGACTGCAACCTGCAATCTAGTGTGCTCAAAGCACCTCATCATGGTTCTCGCACATCCAGCACTCCTGCTTTTGTGCATGCTGTACAAGCGCAGCACGTGGTGTTTTGTACAGGACAAGACAACCGGTTTGGCTTTCCGCACCAACAAACCCTGCAGCGTTTTGCCCAAACAGGAGCCCATGTGTGGGATAGCGGTAAAAACGGGCAAACCACCTTTTGGCTAACAGGCAACGGCGTAGTGGTCAAATCGTTTCGATAAAGGGCTTCTTAACTGCGTCTTATGTCGACTAATTTCGATTGAAATTTTTGGAAAATGCAAAATCAAACCATTGAAAATCGATCAGTGCCACTGTACGATTTTCATATGTGGATCAAGCGCGAAATCAAAGAAAACCTCAGAAAAATAGCTTCTCAACGCCCTGTTGTCCTGATCACAGGATCACGACAAACCGGGAAAACCAGCATATTATGCCGGACGTTTCCTCAATACCGCTATGTGAGCCTGGACTTGCCACATGTCGCCGAAGAGGCCGAATATGCGGGCGAAGGATTTTTACAGCGCTATCCCCCACCTGTTATTTTCGATGAAATCCAGTACGCACCCCGTCTATTTCGCTACATTAAACACGCTGTCGACCAACAACGTAGCAACAATGGCCAGTACCTGCTAACAGGCTCACAGCAGTTTGGACTTATGCAGGGAATTACCGAAAGTCTGGCGGGTCGAATAGCGGTGTTGCAGTGCATGCCTCTCTCCTCCCGCGAACTCGCTCGTGCCCGTCGCAAAACTTGGGGACGAACAGATCTACTATGGCAGGTAGCCACAGGGAGTTATCCAGAAATACACGCCAGTGAGTTAGACCCCTATCGATTCTACGCTGACTATGTTGCCACCTACCTGCAACGCGATCTTCGCCAGATTTCGGCCATTAAAAACCTACGCGCTTTCAATACGTTTATGCGTCTGTGCGCCGTCCGCTGTAGTCAGCTCTTCTCTCACACCCGATTGGCAAGCGAGGTAGGCGTGAGTGTGAGCACAATAAGAAGTTGGGTGTCGGCACTGGAGGCAAGCCATTTGATCTATCTATTGAGACCCTACCACGGCAACTTAGGAAAGCGTTTTGTACAATCGCCCAAGCTATACTTTTGTGATACAGGGCTAGCCTGTTTTTTGGCAGGTATTCACTCGGTCAACGAACTACAAGACAGCCCGCTGTTAGGTTGCATGTTTGAAACCCACGTGTTTAACCAAATTGTATGCCACTTGGTCAATCAGGGACGTGTACCACAAGTGTACTTCTACCGTGACTATCAAGGCCATGAGGTGGATTTTGTCGTGCCCATGGGCAACAAGTTAGCGTTGCTAGAGTGCAAAACGGCATCCATTCCCAAAATGACATCGGGGTTGCACACCTTAACGCAGCTGCTGGACAAAAAGAAGAGTGCCGTGCGAGCGATTATTACCCCACAACGTAGCCATCGACCTCTCCCCGACCACAGCGGCGTGATGGTAGACAACTGCGTGGATTTACATGCTCTGCAATAAAACAGGTACTGACTTCGTTGATCCACGTTGACTAACTTCGATGCAACCGTAAGAAAGTCATGACTTTTTGCGGTAAAAACGGGCAAACCACCTTTTGGCTAACAGGCAACGGCGTAGTGGTCAAAGCGTTTCGATAACGATAAATCTTACAGAGAAAATTTATACCAGTTGGCTCAGCAAGGTTTGAGCCGACACAATAACGGGGTGGTGTTGGGCAGCGAAACAGTCCTGTGCAACAAAGGGCAAATCAAACACAACCTGAAACGCATGGGGACAATTTAACTGTTTTTGAAAATAGGCCAATGAAGCAGATAATGGTGCGCGTGCCGACTGCTTTACCTCTACTAAAAACCAAGGTTTTCCCTGCGAGCACATCAAAAAGTCCACTTCTCGTTTTTGCTTATCCCGAACAAAGTGCAAACTGTACTTTCCTAAACCTAAGTCGGTATAAGTATGTACGGTTTTAAGCAGATGAGAAGCGACACAATTTTCCAGTTGAGCCCCGCCAGACCCCACACAAGACCAATCCCACATGTAGTACTTAGGCTGCTTGATCAAAGAGCGGGCGACATTGGCAGACCAAGGTTGCAGGACAAAAAAAACGTAAAATCCTTGCAATACATTTACCCAACGCCTCAACGTATCTACAGATGCGCCCACCTTCACCGCTAGAGACGACAAGCTGGTTAGCTGCCCTACTTGCTGCTGCAACAGTTGAGCAAACAGTTGCATGCGATCCAGTTCTTGCACGCGCGTGAGGTCTCGTATATCTTCTCGAAACAGCTGCTCGTCACGCAGTTGCTGCCATCGATTGCGAAAGCGAATGTCCTTTTTCATAAAAGGCTCAGGAAACCCGCCGTGCTGTAGCAAGGTTTCCATATAAGAAGCATCTATATGTGGCAAACGAGGCAAATGCATGCTGTGAAGATTGTCAGGCAAGGTTCCCCGAGCCAGCTCTCCAAGAGACAGGGGATGAACACGATAAGAAAAATAACGCCCCATGAGGCTATCGCCCCCTTTGGCAAGGGTATCCAGCTGAGCGCTTCCCGTCACCACAATGCGACAGCGGTCACCATAGGTATCGAAAAACCCTTTCAAAAAATCCCTCCAGCGGGTGTGTTTGTGAATTTCATCAAAGGCCAGCAGAGGCAGTTGAGCATGCAACTGGTCTAGCTTGGCATGATGTGCTACAGCTTCAGGGCCTGAGAGAATCAAATGGCGATGGGCGCTGTTGTCCCAATTGAGGTAAGTAAAGGGCCGGTGGTTACCCAATTGCAAAGCCAGCGTGGTTTTACCCACCTGCCGTGGTCCTGTCAAAAAAACCATTTGCCGATCTTTTTGCAAATTTTTTTGCAAAACGGCTTCATAACTGCGTTTTATGTTGACCAATTTCGATACAACCGTAAGAAAGTCATGACTTTTTTACGATATCACGTCATTTAGTCACATGTAAATACGCACCACCAACAAACACTGCAGCGTTTTGCCCAAACAGGCGCCCACGTGTGGGATAGCGGAAAACTATGTTTTTTGGCTAATTATTCCCTTCGTATGTATTCATGTGCATCCGAAAGTCTACAAAAACCGATGGTATCTTATAAATGCTCCAACGAAAACTGTCCCCAATTTTCGCGTTTTGAGTTTCATGGAATTTACGCAACTCTTGAGCAGACGCTTGATTACCCTTCTTCATGATCTCCGTATAATCATCCTCCGTAAGATAACCTTTTTCCCCTGTCTCATCAAACGTATTTTTGATTTTATCTGAAGTATCCTCATATAGCCTCACCATTTGCTTTATATCTTGTATAATACTATCAATATCTTGGCTTTGTATTTTTATCTCGACACCTTTCACAAACAAAACAAGCTGAGCAATTTGACCGTGAATTTCATTGGCACCCTTCAACATGCGAGCTTTAGCCTGATCTTCTCTTTGTTCTCTTTTTGCCTTTGCTTTCTTAGATTCAAACCAAGGCTTTTTTTCTTTCCAAGGTGTGTTTGTTTCATTTTTTAAAGAATCAAGGCTCTTTTGAGAATCGTTTTGAAGTTGCTCCAGTACATGATTATCTTTAACTCTTTTCAATGCACTTTTACAATCATCGAGAAATTTCTTTTCTTCTTGTGAAAGAAGTTTTTGATGACCTGTTTTTGGATTTTTTAATCCATTTTTACCGCCAACTGCTTCTGAGCCTTGTTGCAATGCATCGCTTCTATTCTGTCTATTCCCTCGCCCAACGTTTTTAGCTCGCCCAAGTTTTTTTCCTTTACCTACCTCTTTTTCCGTTTCCTTTCCTGGCGATAAATTACTGTTTTGCATTTGCGTATCTTCTCCTAATTCCTCCGGAGCATTAGAACACGCAGACAAATACAATAGAGCCACCAAAAGAAAACCAACCGATTGAATTTTTTTCATTACAAATCTCCAACAAAAAACCATTTATTTAAAGAGCTCCAAAAATTGGGTCCATCACATCTTTTATAAGTGCCCCAAGACCATCAATTATTCTTCTAGAATACTCTTGATCATTCTCTTTACGGGGTAGGCGAGCTCCTCCACGACGAACCCACTTTCTATCTGGAGCAAAATCATACCTTTGTCGCATCGCATTCAGATCCTGAGCAAATTGATTTCGAAAAAAAGTGTCCATCAATTGGAGAACATCTACATTACCGCCAATAGCATTTTGAAGATTAGCAAGCTGGTGAGTGAGCTGT
>JBCCES010000028.1:0-10977 GCA_039030115.1 Myxococcota bacterium | reverse complement strand
AGAAAGAATTTTTTAGGTCAAGCTAGCCAAACGATGAAAATCAGCCAATTGCGAAAGAGGTTGTTGTAGCTGTTGTAACAAGTTCACACGGGCTTGACGCACGTGGGGGTTTTTGTCTAGCACCATGACGGCATCAAAGAAGTTGTCCACAGTCGGTTTCACACCCACTACTTTGCCCAGCAGTTGTTCGTAGTGCTCAACCAGTTGGCTTTTGTTTAGTGTGTGCGGGGATTGTTTTGACAGCCACTGTTGCAGTTGTTGAACCTGTTGCAGTAGTGCCTTTTCAGCCTCACTGCGCGCGCCAGTATATGGCTTCGCCCTGCTTGATGTGTCGTGCTGTGAATTGTTTTGGGTGTTGGTAGAGGTTTGTTGTAGTAAGTTGCTGACGCGTTTGAATGTGGCTGCTACCTGGTCAAAAGCCGTTTTGTCTTCGTTGCGCCAACGCTGAAACACATGAGCTCGGGCCCATGCGTCTAATAAATCATCACCTCCTGTAGCAAACACAGCCTGCAGCAGGGGAGCTTGTATGATGTTGTTGTCAGTAGACCAAGCGGCGGCAGCCCGATCATGAATGAATTGTTGCGCACGCTCCACCACCCGATCGCGTGGAGATTGTAGCAGTTCCCCGTAATGTAGCGCCGCTTGTTGTAACGCTGCCTGCAGATCAAATCGGTACCCCCGTGCCAACGCAACGCGAGTCAAAGCAATGGCGCAGCGACGCAAACCAAACGGATCGTTGCTGCCAGACACCGTCTTTGTCTTGCTTAAAATGCCCACCAGCGTGTCGAGGCGATCGGCAATACCCACCAAAGCTGCTGCTTCGTTTTGAGGCAGATCATCGCCTGCAAAACGTGGCCAATCGTGTTGCGCAATGCCTTGCACAACGTGAGGGTCTTCGCCGTCGCGTTGGGCATAAAGACTGCCCATGACACTTTGTAGCTTGGGGAACTCCCCCACAACACCTGTTGCTAAATCGGCTTTGCACAGCTGCGCTGTTCGCTCAACGTGTTTGCGTTGTGCTGTTTCGACTTGCAGCTGTTCACACAGCCACTGGCTCAAGGCGACAATGCGCTGCACCTTGTCTTGCGTGGTTCCCAAGTTGCGAGCAAACACCTGATTTTTCAGTTGTTGGCTGTGTTGTTGCAAGTTTTTACGGCAGTCTTTTTCGTAGTAGAAGGCTCCATCGGCAAATCGTGCGGCCAGCACCTTTTCATTGCCTTGTGCCGTCTGTTTGATGTTGGAGGGTTTGGTGCCGCACACCACCAAAAAATGAGGCAAAAGCTGACCTTGATCATCCACCACAGCAAAACATTTTTGGTGTTGATTCATCTCGCACAGCAAAATATCGTGGGGAATCTTTAAAAAAGCGGGGTCAAATGTTCCTAGAACAGCCCAAGGCCACTCCACCAGCTGGCTCACTGTATC
Source organism: Myxococcota bacterium (assembly GCA_039030115.1). Lineage (GTDB taxonomy): Bacteria > Myxococcota > UBA727 > UBA727 > JABDBI01 > JBCCEX01. Next base: position 9,552 of record JBCCES010000028.1, on the reverse strand, counting down.
AAGCAGTTGCGCATCGTCATGTAGCTTGCCGCCTGCTTGTTGTGCAAGCTGTTGGCACTGTTGCACGATGATCTCCTTGCGCTTTTGTGAATCCAGCATCACAAGCCCTTTTTGCATGGTTGCCAGGTAGTCCTGTATGCCGTTGACCTTGGCCCAATGAGGCGACAAAAAGCGATGTGCACAGGTGCGATCACTGCTTTGTACATCGGCAAATTGCATCGGCAACACCTGTTTGCCCAACAGACATACAATCCATCGCACGGGTCGGGCAAAACGGGCTCCTGTTGTTTCCCAACGCATGGTTTTGGCAAAGGGAATGGCTTGCATGAGCTCTTGCAGGGCTTGGGGCAACACTTGCTTGGCTGCTTTGCCCTTATGGAGTTTGCGCACAGCGATCACCGGGCCTTTGGGCGTTTGGTGGGTGATGAGATCGCTTTGTTGTGCGCTGGCATTGCGCAAAAATCCTTCGCCTGCTTTGCTCAAGGCGTGCCCGCCCGCCCTATTTTCTAAATCTGTTTTTTCCCCAGCGATCTTGTATGCAATCGATACAGAGGGCCCCAGCACCGTCTCTTCGCGATCGGGTTGCACGTCGGCCAGATCGTGCACCATGGTCACCAGGCGCCTGGGTGTGGCGTGTACTTGCACCGAGCCATGTTGCAAGCGCAATGTAGACAATTGTTTAGGAACCTGCTGCTGCAAAAACTGCCTACCCACTTCTACAAAGCGAGCCGGCAAGTCTTCTACACCGATTTCAAATAGCAATTCCGGCATTTTGATCTTGTCCCAAGGATTTCCCGAATTGTTTTTCTACAGGCGGGTTTGCACATTGTTGTAAGTGATGAAGTAGGGCTTGAATGGCCAACGTGTATCCCAAGGCACCTAACCCGCAGATGGTTCCGAGGCATACGGGTGCAATGCACGAGTGGCAGCGAAACGCCTCACGGCGGGCCACATTGGTTAAGTGTACTTCGATACAGGGCAACCCAGCACCAGCCAAGGCGTCGGCTAAGGCATAAGATGTATGGGTATAGGCGCCCGGGTTAATGACAAATCCCTGTGCCTCGTTGCTCGTGCTGTGAATATGATCTAGCAAAACGCCTTCGTGGTTGCTGCACACAAATTGTAATGCACATTGTTGATGAAACTGCTGTTGCAGCCCGTTGTGAATCTCTTGCAGCGTTTGTTGCCCATATAAATGGGGTTCTCGAGTTCCTAAAGCGGCTAAATTGGCTCCTTGAATCACAACAATTTGCGGTAGCGACATGGGCATACTATTTCATAATTACAGCGTTAATTCCAGACCAAAGGCCTGTTCTACACCGATTTGCCCCAATCTTCGATGGGCCAGCCTTGCCGTCTTGCCTTGCGGCGCAAGTTGGGGTCAGGATTGACCACCACGGGGTTGCCTACTTGCTGTAAAACGGGCAGGTCCCATACAGAATCGGTGTAAAACACACACTCTTTTAGGGTTGTCTGGTTTTTATCAGCAAAGTCTTGAGCCAATTGTAACTTTCCTTTACCAAAGCACATGGGCTCCACAACCTGCCCGGTGTAATTGCCTTTTGTATCGACTTGCAAGCGCGTACACAGGCAGTCATCTAGATGTAAATCTTCCATGACCAGCTCAGCAAGTTCTTGCAATGCACTCGTTAATAACACGAGGCGACGGCCCAATGAGCGTTGCTGTTGTAAGACTTGCATGGCTTTCGGACGGTATTTATTGTGCAGTTCTTCGGTATAGAATGTTTTGACCTGTTGAAGAATCTCTTTTTGGCTTGTTCCTGCAAAGTTGCATCGGACAGCTTGCCGTACAGCGGACTCCACACCAGCAAATCCTAAATGATATAATGTAAGCCAATAGGTTGCCTGCAATGTCTGCCAAAAACTAACGCGTTGCTGTTTGCGTTGCCACCGCATCCATAATCGCGCAGAGTTAATATCTAGCAGGGTTTTATCTAGGTCAAAAAACGCGATCCCCACTTTTGAATTCTCCTTTCTATCTTTAGAATAGCATATTTCAGATCCTAAAAGTAAAGACATTTTGTTGTTTTTATTTCGATTTTTTTGTAGTGATTCTTTTTTGGTATGGAATTTAAGGGTGAGAAAAAAAGAGTTTTCGAAGATTTTTGATGTTTTTTTCGGAATTTTTGTCGACTTCGTGTTGTTTTTAGATTAAAAAGACGTTTTTTTTGGTGTTTAAAGAAAGGTAATTAGCATGCGGTTTTGCTTGTTTTTTCGAAATTTGTTTTTTATGTTTATTTTACCTATTTCATGGGCATGGGGAAACACGTTGCTTATTACAGAAATTTATGCCAACGCACCAGGACGTGTTTCAGATACAGGAAAAGAGTGGCTAGAGGTGTACAATGCATCGGATCACCCCGTGGCGTTGGCTGGTCTTACCGTTCGCCGAATTGACGGTTCGCAAACCCCCCAAGAGGCCTGGCGTATTCTGTTGCAACAATCGAACGTTGAAGTGCCTGTGGGTGGCTATGCCATCATCGCCCAATCTCCCGATTTAGGGTTGGGCTTGTGTCCTCAGATTCCTGTTCATGTTGTAGCAGATGAGGCCTTTTCCTTTAAAAATAGTGGTGTGCAGCAGGTGTGCGTGCAGGAGCCGGGTCGACCGGAGCATTGCGTTAAATTGAGTGATTCGAAAACCTTTCCCGACGGGCAGTCCCGGCACCTGCCCAGCCTCGATCCAGCTTTGGGAGGTGAAATAGAACATTGGGCTGTGGAGGATTGTCCTTTACCTGATGGGGCTTTGGGTAGTCCCGGGCTTGCTTTGGGGGCTTGTCATCAGGGAGAGTTTTTGCAGATGGATCCGTGGTACGCAGATTGGATTTGCCCAGACTCCGAAGAAGCCGTTGCAGGATCTTTACCTGCCAACAATGAAGAGCTTGTTGCTGCATGGCAGCAAGAACCCAATCAACAGATTTTGGCTTTAGCACAGCAACCTTTACCGCAGCTGGATCTGCATGTGCAATCACAAACATCCCATCACGTTGCCATCTCTTACCAGGCTTTAACGCCTGTTTTTGGGCCGTTAGTCCACATGTCTGTGTATGCATCTACCCATCCCAATGCTTTAGATGGAATTTTGATCGCTTCGGCTGTCCCTCTTCCAACGCGCCCCGAGCAAAACATGCAAGTGATCTCTTCCGTGCGTTCTTTGCCCAAAGGAACCTATACCTTTTTTGCGCGTTTGCAGGGTGTGCAAGGGCATGAGTCCATTGCATATGCGCCTGAATCCATTGCAATCGACAACACAACGGCGCTGCCCAACCTTCGCATCATGCAAGCCCATATGGAGCATTTGTCTAGTGGTCGTCAGGTTGTGCATCTGTCTTGGGATGTGGATCCAGGCATGCTGGGCACCTTAACCTTATATGCTCGGGACACAGCGGATGCCAAAAGCACTTGGCAACCCGTTGTGACAGGTTTGCAAAGCCAGGATCTGGGGGGCAAATATGTCTGGTATCCTCAATCCATTTCTGCTAAGTCCTCTTTTGAGGTATATGGATTGCTGCGCATTCCTCAAGGCAGTGTGACTTCTGCTGTGGTGCAGGTGCAGCCCCCAGAACATTTGCCAAGTTGCCAAGGTGCAGCCGGTGGGGCAGCAAACGCCGGTCACGACGCAGCTTTTGTTCTGTTGTGGGTTGTTTATCGCGCAGCGTTGCATAAAACGGCTCGTAGAAAGCATTTTTACGATTAAAATAGTTCTCTGTTTTCGTCCCAGGGAGAGACCACGTGCAGCTCCTTAAACAGCTTGCATACAGCCTGTTCATCTTGTTGTAAAAACAACAGCTTCAAGTTTGCTCCCGCATCCATTGTGAAATATAGAGGCAGGCCCTGCCTGTGTGCTTGCCATACAGCGTGTATCTGTTTGACTGAGTCGGGTAGCCAATACAAGACACTGGGTCGGGCAGCCAACATGGTGGCGTGCATGGCCAGGGCGTTGGCTTGGCTCACTTGCCCAAGGGTGTGGAAATCTCGCTGTGTGATGGCTTGCTGCAGGCAGGCCAGGTCGTGCTGCACCACTTGCGGCCAGCAGCTGTAAAGGGGCGAGGTGTCTACTGTGTGCTGCATGGCTTCTCGTGAAGAGATGGCTTTGGGCTTACGACTTGTTACAAGAAGTCCTAAGCGCAGGTCGGGCCAGGTGGTGCTCAGCCCCTCGGCAACGCTATCCATGCCGTCGCTACGCTTGCCGGCATGCCACAGCACAAATCCTTTGTGTAGCGATCGGCACGCACTGCCGCTGCCCAAACGGGCCAAGATACACAGTTTATGCACAGGCAGCTGCCAGGCAAAGAGAGTATTGAGTGCTTTGACAAGAGCAGCAAACAGGCTGGCCGACGAGGCAAACCCTGCTGCTGTGGGAATGGTGTTGGTAATTTGGAGATCGAAAAAGGGGGGGCGAAAGAGGTCTAAGAAGGTTGTGATGCGTTCATAGGCCACGTGGTCAGGTGGCAATGTTTGATCATTGAGTTGTATGCGATCAGCATCTGCCCGCACACGCAGCTGGACATGGCTGCCCAATGTGCCCAGGCAGATGGATAAGCTACTGGTAACAGGTAAATTCAGTTGCCTGTCGCGCTTGCCCCAATATTTGCACAGGGCGATGTTGGCGTGTGCAAAAGAGTGAATGGTTTGCTGCTTAGCAGCGAGCTGCTTTGTGGTGGGCCACTTTGTGCGCTGACCAAGCAGCGCTTGCACAATTTGCTGTTTTGTCATGCTCATGGTGAGTGCAATGATTCCACATAAAACCCCTGGGGGGTAATGTGCGTATTGACCTGTTCCCAGGGCCAGTCTGTTTTTTCGCTACTACCCACTGCCAAAACAGAGTCTCCTAGTCCCGCTCCAGAAATTTTGGCGCCCCAGATGGTGGGCTGCGTGCGCAGGGCATTGGCCATTTTGTCCAGTAGCGGTGTGCTAACACCTAGATCGGCAAGTAACTCATGGCCCTGATTGAGCAGGTGGCCTAGCTGTGACCACTGTTGTTGCCTACAAACAGGCAGTGCCTGTGTGACCAGGTTATCCATGGCGATGTGGATGCACTGCGTGCGCTGCTGGCTTGGCAGGTTACCTGGTGAAAGATCTTGGGCCATGGCAGAATTTTTCTGCATGTGTGCAATGACTTGTGGTGTTGGGGTTTTGTGGCCGCTATATAACACCACAATGGGAGGAAAATGGTCAAAGCGACAAACAATGTTGGGGCAGGGCACACAGCCAAAGGCCAGCAATCCACCTGCAACACTGGCAGCCACATCGGCACCAGAGCCCAGGCCATTTTGAGCTTGTCGAACAGCCGCAACCCCTTCTTGTAGCATGCAATCTGTATGAGTTGGTAAACGCAGCCAATGACGAACAGCTCCTAGTGTAGCCACTGTTACAGCGGCAGAAGAACCCAACCCTTGTGTGTGAGACAAATCAGAATGAATGTGTAGATCGCAGCCTGTGGGAAAGCGATCTGCATGCAATCGAAGCGCACAATGCACAAAACGCAAAGAGGTGGGCAGATGAAGGTTTTCGATGGACGTTTCGGCGTTGCCAACTGCAGATGTTACAGTGAGAGCGTTGTCTTTTCGGGGCGACAAGCGCACATGCACACGCGGGGCAACAGCAGCCACCAAAGCCCTTTTGCCTGCAAGCACTGCATGTTCACCCAGCAGCATCATGCTACCGGGTGCTGAAGCTTCAACCGTGTTGCCACAAAGTTTCATGTCATGGCAAGGTGTGCTGGCGTGCTAACGCTGCTGGGATTGTGTTTCGCTCACGGAAATTTCTGCCTGAATCTCCTCTTCGATTTGGCGCAGCTTTGCTTTTTGTTCTGCGCTTTTTTCTTGAGATAGGGGTTCTTGTGCGGGAGCAGACAGTCCCATTTTGGATTTAAGAGCAGCCAAAGCATCGTCGTGAGCGGGGTCGGATACTTGCAGTTGTTCCAGCTCGCTAGAGAGTTGGTCTGTGCTCGCCTCTTCTGCTAGTTCGGTGGTGGCAGCTGCTTCGGCCTCCATTTCATTGATCTTTTGCTGCATGCGGTCGAGCGTTTCCGATGCGCTAACCTGCGACATGCCGCTCATGGTTTCTGTGATGGTTTGTTGCGCCTGAGCACGTTTTGCGCGGGCCACGAGCAAATTTTTCCTGCGCTTGGCATCTTCAATTTTGGCCGACAGTTGATGCAACGCCTCTTTGAGCTTCACCACCGCCTCTTTTTGTGCTTGCCACTGCCGCTGGAAGTTTTGTGCCATCTGGTGGTGATCGGTTTTGCGTTGTAGAGACTGTTTGGCTAAGTCATCTCGACCTGCCTTGACTGCCATCATCGCCTTTTTTTCCCACTGCTGTGTCGCTTCGTGTTCCTGCTCGTACTCTCGAGCAATACGCTTTTCATCGGCGATGGCCAAAGCTACTTGCTTCTTAGCTGAGATGAGCTGCTCTTGCATATCTAGTAGCATCTGCGTGAGCATTTTTTCAGGGTCTTCGGCTTTGCCGATCAGGTGATTTAAGTTGGATTTGACCATCGTCCAAAACCGGTTGAGCAATGCCATATAAAGCGCCTCCTCTCTTGTATTTGCCCAGCTGGGCAATCCTTTGAGTGTTACATTTTCTAGCCTAACACTTTTTTTGCTTTTTGTGAGGTGCTTGAAGAATGTTTTTTCTTAAACGATCATGGCGATAAGAACTGCTGTTAACAACATGATATAACACCTGACATAGTAGGTGTTAGGGATCTGTTTTGCTAAAAATATGCCGATTTGAATGCCAAAGTTACCGCCCAAAATAATGGGCATCACCGCTGGCAAGTACAGGTATCCAGTTGATTCACCCCACCCGGCCCAAACATAAGAGGTAGTGCCGATAACAGCAACAGGCAGAGCTAACGTGACTGCAATAGGAATGCAGTGCTTTATCTCCAGCCCTTGCTTTCTAAAGTGAGGAACGGTCATCACGCTTCCACCAACTCCAAGTAAAGAGGCAAAAAATCCTGTAAACATTCCAAACAGGTAGATTTGCAACCAAGAAGGTACAGTAGGATCTGTTATTTTATCTTCGCTCCTATTTTTTTGGATATGTAATCCAATTGCCACAACAAGGTAAGCAGCAAACAGTTTGCGGATGGTTTCTCCCCCAAGTTCTTGGGATGCGATGAGGGTTGCCATAGCTCCTAGAGAAATGGGTGGCAGGTAAGGGATAACCCTTTTGTAATCAATCTTTCCTTGTGCGTGCAATCGGGCAACGCAGTTTGTTGCATTGATAGTTAAGGACATGAGAGATGTACCGACAGCTATTTTCATGCATATGTTCTCAGGAAATGCCCCAAGTGTTCGAACAATCCAGTACAACGCAGGTACAATGAGAAAACCACCTCCAAAACCAAATAGACCATTGGTTATGCCCGATGCAATGCCGAGAAACAGCAGCAAAATCATTGCCCAGATGGGAATCATGCAGGTGCTTTTTTCAAGTGCAATTCACGCAATTGTTGCTCACTCACTGGGCTGGGTGAACCGGTGAAGGGGTCAACACCGCGCAGGGTTTTGGGAAATGCAATCACGTCGCGAATGGATGCAGCTTGCGCCATGAGCATGCACAGTCGATCCACTCCCAGCGCAATGCCTCCATGTGGGGGGGCGCCGTAACGCAACGCTTGTAGTAAAAATCCAAACTGCTCTTGCTGCTGTGCTGCGCCAATGCCCAAGACGTCAAATACTTGAGACTGCAAAGTGTTGTCATGAATTCGAATAGAGCCACCCCCCACCTCATGGCCGTTTAGAACCAAATCGTATGCTTGGGCCTTGCAACGGGCCGGATTGCTTGCCAGTGAGGGAATATCTTCTGTTTTGGGTGCGGTAAATGGATGGTGACACGCGACCCAAGTGTCTGGGTGTTCGCCTGGTTCAAACAGCGGGAAATCCACGACCCACAAAGGCTGCCATGCTGGTGTGTTAGTAGAAGCGATGAGATCAAATTGCTGGGCCAACAGCCGACGCAAGCGATCCAGCACGCTGTGTACCATGTCGATTGGACCAAATTGAAACAGCAGTGTGTCGCCTTCGTCAGCTTTGCAGGCTTGGTTGATGGCCTGTAATACCTGGGGCGTAAGGGTTTTGGTAAAAGGGGATTGGCTCCAGGTTTGACCCGTCACTTTGGCGCGCGCCAATCCCGAAGCTCCCCATTGTTGGGCGTGGGTTTCTAGCTTATCCAGCTGGGCACGGGATAATTTCAAGTGGCCTGGCACACGCAATGCTTTCATGATGCTATGTTTTTGGTCCAATGCGTTGCGCCAAACGGCAACATTGCCTCCGTTGTGTTCGCGTAGCAAATCTGTCAGATCTGTGTGTTCCAAGCCGAAACGGGTGTCGGGTTTGTCTGTACCAAAACGCTGCAGCGCTTCGTTGTGGGTTAAAATAGGAAACGGTCGAGGCAATGTGGTACCCAGCACATCGTGAAACAGGCGAACAAACAGCTTTTCTGCCAGGTGCATCACATCTTGAGCAGTCACAAAACTCATTTCAAGATCAATTTGGGTAAATTCAGGCTGCCGGTCGCCTCGCTGGTCTTCGTCGCGAAAGCAGCGAGCGATTTGAAAGTACCGGTCAAACCCCGACACCATGAGCAGCTGTTTAAACAACTGGGGGCTTTCGGCCAAGGCAAAAAACGAACCAGGTACTTGCCGACTGGGGGTCAAAAAATTGCGTGCCCCCCCCGGGGTATAACGAATCAATGTGGGGGTTTCGATTTCGACAAAAGCGTGTTCATCTAAATAGCGGCGCGCTGATTGATTGATGCGGTGCCGCAATAGGAGGTTGCGTTGCATCTTGTTGCGACGCAAGTCCAACACACGACATGCCAGTCGCGTATCTTCGTGGGCTGTAGGAGGGTCGGTTAAGGCAAAAGGGAGAGCCTGTGATTTGCCGAAAATCACCAACGTATTGACATGGATCTCGATTTCGCCCGTTTTCAGGTGGGGGTTTGGCGTGCCACCACTGACGTTGCGATCGCACACAACGCCTCGCACCCCAATGCAATCTTCTTGATGCAGCTGTGCTGCCTGCTTGTGCAGCTGCGCATCTGTTTCCGGTTTAAAAACCAGCTGCGTAAGTCCCCACCGATCGCGCAAGTCGACGAAACGCCTGCCGCCGTGATCGCGCAGGCTGCTCACCCATCCCATGAGGGTTACCTCTTGCTTGACGTGTTCTTTATTGAGTTGCCCACACGTGTGGGTTTTGGGATGTTTCTCAAGAAAAGAGTCCATGGGTCGTCACATTCCTTATATTGAAAGCCATTGTAACATGTTAGACGAGGCGGCGGGTTGCATGTAAATTATCGTATGTGATATCCTAAAAATAGGAGGTAAGAGATGGGCTATCGCGTTTATGAGTACGTGGATGCCCAAGGGGATAAACCGTGGCGACAGTGGCTGGAAACGCTCGTTTGGCTCGCCAGTTGTGGCAACAGTGGAAGAGGGAGGAGAAGCATGGTTAATCGGAGTCGAGATTGGGATGAGGGATTGGCCCGTGACTTGCAGGACCCTGTTTTTGCAAGAGAGTTTGT
>JBCCES010000027.1:0-11055 GCA_039030115.1 Myxococcota bacterium | reverse complement strand
ACCTGTAACACATGGTGTGTGAGCACTTCAAACAGCTGTACATCACGCCATTGTTTGGAATTAAGAGACGTTTTAGATTTTAAACTTTCATTGCGAGGTAGCCACACATTGGTCACAAGTACACCTTGCGGTTTGAGAGCTTGATAAAACTGCTGATACAGCTGCAACAGCCGCTTGGGATCGGGTTCATACCCAGCTAGGCCTTTGCTAGTGAGCACATCCCATTCACCGCGAACGCCTAAGTTCCAGGCATCGGCCTGTTTGAGCTGCACCTGTTTGCTGAGGCCATATTCACGAGCATTGTCTTGGGCTAGACGCAGGGCGTCTGCATCAACGTCTACTCCTACAAGAGAGACATTGTGGCACTGTGTAAAATCCAACTCCAGCAGATCATCCAATGCACCACAGGGCACACTGGCCAGGGTTGCACCGCTGCGAACATGCTTTTGTAGCATCTGCCGACACCAACGCCAGCTTTCTTGCGAAGCCTGAGCAACAGGCGATTCCAAGTACCAGCGCTCCAACGCTGTAAAGGGTTCTCCATCTAGGTTTGTCCCCAAGGCGCGATACTTTTCGGGATACAGCAGTTTGAGGTAACGAGACCAATGGGCATTGAGGCCGCGATGGACTAATAGGTAACGCCCCATGCCAAACTGAGCCAGCTGGTGCACCATGTCTATCTGCTCTTGCATAGAGGCGTCGGGATTATCGCCTTCGCGCCGAATGCGTTCACACAGCTTGGTGACCACTTCATCGACCTTGGCTGATCGCTGTTGCAGGGTGTGAGAGATACATTGTTCTTGTGTTGTTTGTGTTTGCATAGGAACCTCCTGTTGTGAAAGCAGTGCTTGTCAATCCCGATTGTGCCCTTGTGCAGAGCCTGTAACACCGGCGCGCTGTTTTCTTTAGATGGTTATGATGTTATCCATGTTCCAATATCTTGTCTAGTACTTCTTTTCTTTTTTCTGTGCATTTTGCAAAAAATATCCAATAACCGATGATGAAAAGATGACCACAACTACGACTAGCCTAAAGAGTTGTTTTGCGCAAAAGCTTGAGCAAGCCCTGCAGCAACACGGTATTCCCCTTTCAAAGCAGCAGCAACAAGTGCTAGCAACCCATTTTTCTTTGTTGCAACAGTGGAACAAGGTGCACAATCTCACCCGCATATGTACGGTGCAAGAGGCAGTCATGCAGCACTACATAGATAGTTTGCTGCCTCTGCAGAAGCTGCAACCACAGCAAGAACTGTTAGATGTGGGAAGTGGTGCTGGTTTCCCCGGCTTGGTGGCTGCTGTTTTGTGGCCAGAGGTATCCGTGCGATTGCTGGATAGCTGCCGCAAAAAATGCTCCTTTTTACAAACAGCTATTGCTCATATGAAGCTGCAAAATGTTCGCGTACAACACGGCAAAGCACCGCATTGTAGCTTGGCACCCTGCGTGCTCAGTCGTGCAACGTTTTGCGTTGAACATGTCCGTATTGCTGCACAATGTTTGCGGCCAAACAATGTAAATTTCTTGGCATTATGGGTGACACAGCAACAGGTAGAACCTATTCGTAAGCCTTTACAAGGCCTCGATCTGCACATTGAAAATGTGGTGACCTATTCTCTTTTGCAAAAACAAAAACGAGCTGTTGTGATTGCACGGCAAATTTTCTAAAAGAGAGAGATGTCTTCATGAATTGTTTGATGATGCATGAATTGTTTGATGATGTAAAATGAAGTCATGTCTCTTTTTTTTGCTTTCGCTGCTGTGCACAATCTTGCTGTGGCCAGTCCGGGGCCTGACTTTGTATTGGTCATGCGTAACAGTTTATTATTTGGTCGCCATGCAGGCATTTGGACAACCTCTGGAATTAGTTTGGCTGTAAGCATTCATGTTACTGGATGTTTTTTGGGCATTGGAATGTTGGCTGTTCAGTTTCCTGGAGTGTTGCGGTTTTTTCAGTTAATAGGTGCTGCTTATTTAGCGGCTATCGGTGCTCGCATGCTACTGCATAGCAAGCACGCCAAAGGACTGCAAGTAGATCCTGGCAACGAGGTAAAGCAGCTTGCAGCGTATAAGGCGTTTCGAATGGGCTTGCTATGTAACTTGCTTAATCCTAAGGCCAGTCTGTTTTTTTGGACTTTCTGGGCGCAATTTATGCGACTGCAACCCTCCTTTTCTTTGCAAGTTGCTTTGGCAATATACGCTGTGGCCAGTGCCGCAATATGGTTTATGGCACTTTCCGTGTTGCTTTCTTCCCACGCCATTGCACAACGACTGGTTCCTTGGCAAAACAGAATCAGCCGTCTTGGTGGTTTGATTTTGCTCAGTTTTGCTTTGAGTGTTGGGCTAGCTGCTTCTTAAAACAGAATGTAACGCAGCCAAAGCAACCGCACCTGCCAGTTGGGTACGCAATACAAAAGGTGCCCAGCGTACGCAAACAACGCCTGCATTTTGCAGGGCTTGCTTTTGGGAGTTGTCAAATCCCCCTTCTGGACCCACGATGATGAGAGCTTTGTTTACTGAGCCTGTCTGTTGTTTCACATGCGTGTGTTGCAAATGCGTGCTTAACCAAATATCTGCTGTTGCATCACCCATGATGCGAAGACCATCGAATGTTTTGCATACAGCCACCAGATCATCAAACGCAACCGGGCCTTGCATGTCAGGCGTGTGCCATTGTTGTGACTGACGCACTGCATCCTGCGCAATACGTTGTAAGTGCTGCAGCTGTTTGAGTCCGATGTCTGCTGGAGTGTGCGTACATCGACTGCTGTGAAACCATATAAACCGTTGGACTGCCAGCTGTGTACAGCAACGCACAACCTCTTGCAGTTTGCTTGGTCGACTCAAAGCTTGAGCCAGGTATATATGGGGTAAAGGACGTCTGTTTTGTTGCAAACGGATATGAGTCAAACAAACAGGAGTGGCCTGTGTGTTTAACTTGCCGTAAACAGCAAGTCCTGTGCCATCAAATAAAGCGACAGGCGTATGGCAAGGCAGGCGCAAAACGCGTACAAAGCGGTGGCAAGCCTCCTGTGGTAAGACAAAAGCATTTCCCACACGAGCTTGCTGTAATTGTTTGGTACAGACATAGGCTCGGTGTGTCTCAACCATAGACTTGTGAGATTAATGATTTGCTGATTGCATATGCAAGTCACGCAGACAAGAAACAGGACGGATAGGCAGCAAGTCGGTGTGCCCTTTGCTGACATGCACTCCTACGATTCGCACGCGTAATTCATCTCCCATTTGGATGCAATCTCCCGTTGCCGTCTCCATGAGGCGCAAGCGAATGGCGTCAAAGGCAATGCGTTTTTTCCCCAATTGAGAGATAGGAAGTAAGCCAGTTGCATGAAAAGATTTCAACTGTAAAAACAGACCGATGGGGCTACACCCTACAACAAGTGCGCTGTCGTTTTTTCCTACATGTTGCTGCATGATCCAAGCTTGGTGCATGGAGTTCAACTGGCGTTCCAAATCCATGACATCTCGTTCACGTTGATTGCAATGTTGTGCAAGTTCCTCAAGTTGTTGGCTTGTGGGTAACTTTGTCTTTTTTGTCGATTGATGTGTTGTGCGAAGCAGATGAGACAGGAGAAAACGATGGACCATGAGATCGGGATAGCGGCGGATGGGAGATGTAAAGTGGGTATAACAACCCGACGCCAGACCAAAATGTCCTGTGTTGCAGGTGCTGTAGTTAGCTTGCATCATGCAGCGCAGCAGTAAAGGATCTAACATTCCTTGTAAAGGTCTGCCTATGATATATTCATGCAAGCGAGCTAAAGAGCGATTCGTGACATTTTCTGGTTGAAATTTTAGAGAAGAAGAGAGAGCTCCCAAACTTTGAGCCATGGTAACGAATTGGGCTAATTTTTCTTTTTTAGGAGCTGGGTGGGTACGAAATACAAAAGGCATTTTTTTGCGTACGGCCAATCGAGCAACAGATTCGTTGGCTGCTATCATCAAATCTTCAATCAACTGGCAAGACTCTAGCCGCGGTACCTCATCAATGGACTTGGGTTTGCCTGACGCATCTAAGCAAACTGTATGTTGTGGCATGTGTAGTTGTAGACTTCCCTTGTCTTGACGAACACGGCGCAACATGCGAGAGGCTTTAACCAACACCTGCAAACTTTTGGCAACAGCAGGGGGAATTTTGTTGTATTGAGACCCATCTTTTTCTTCAATCAAGTGTTGAACTTGCTTGTAAGTGAGACGCGCATGGCTGCACATGACTGCCCTGTACAAACGTGTTGTGTGAATGTGACCTTGGAAATCAATCTGCATATCCATCACGACACATAAACGTTTGACATGCGGTTTCAGTGAACATAGTCCAGCAGAAAGTTCATGAGGCAACATGGGGATGCAATTGGCAGGGTAATAGAGGCTAAAAGCGCGGCTTTGTGCTTCTTGATCTAAAGGCGTCTCAGGCTTGACGTAATAGCTGACATCAGCAATGGCAACTACAACACGCAGATGTTCGCCTGCCTGTTCTCCATACACGGCATCGTCAAAATCCTGTGCGCTTTCGTCATCAATGGTACATAGAGGCGTGCGAGTCAAATCATGCCGCCCCTTGCAATCTTGAGGCGTTGGTTTTTCAGGCATGCGACGCACTTGTGTTTGCACAGTGGGTGGAAACTGCAAAGGTTGCTGCTGTTGGGCAAAAAAACGATCCAACTCCTCTTGCCAGGTCAAAGGTTTGACATGGTCGATTCCATTTTTTGTATTCAAGCGTCTCTTGGTGCTTGAGTGTGCCAAGCCTTTACGCATCGCTTTACTGTAGCATGCTTTTTAAGAGGGAAATTCCATCACCTTGTTTTATTTGAGTTGCCGTAACAAGTGTACAAGCCGCCTCGGAGGTATAAAGCCAGATATATGCTTGATCCTATTTTCGCTATGAGGGTCTAAAATAATTGTTGTAGGCACAGCTCGAACTTCGTAGCGTTTTTGCAGCTGCTTTAAGTCAGGGTTTTCTACAGTCAAATCGATTTTCACACAGACAAAGCCCTCCATTGCTTGCACGGCTTGCTTGTTAGAAAAGGTGATGCGTTCTAGCATTCTACAAGCTGAACACCATCTTGCAGAAAAATTCAAAATGACAAATCGATTGCTCTGTCTTGCTGTTTCAAGGAGTTGTTCCACCCGTTCAAGTGGGAGATCTTCTTGTGTCACAGTTTGCCAAGTTAATGGTGTTTTGCCTTGTTGTTGCAATTGATGACTCCACAATATCCCCAGCCATAAGCCCACAGCCAGTGTTGTGGCACTCATGACACGCACAAACAAGATGATATTGCGTGTATGCCATTGCATGTTCCAAAAAACCAGTGAGGCCGTTATCAAACCGATGGACGAAATCGGTAAAGGATTTCGAATCGCGAACGTTTCCATTGCATCGGCCAAAGAAGGAAGTCCTAGTTGGAGATAGTAGACAGCGACCAATAGAATACAAACAGCCAAAAAACGTTTTATGCCAAACATCCAGGGGCCACTTTTGGGCATTTTGTTGACTGCATAAGAAAACGTTCCTAGCAGTAAAAAAGGTAATCCAAGCCCCAATGCATAGCTGGTCATCAATAGGATGCCCAATGTTGTGTTACCTTGCTGTGCAATGAGGGATAAGATCACCGCTAACACAGGGCCACTACAAGGTACTGCAAGAACACCGGCAACTAATCCCATGAAAAAAGCTCCCCAATAACCAGCACCTCCTACTTGACTCAATGTTTGTGAGAGCCAAACGGGGATGGAAAGTTCAAAGACCCCCAGTAAATTACAAGCCATCAGAAAGAAAAATCCTGCCATCAAGCAAAGGAACCAAGACTGCTGCAAGGCAGCCCCCAGCAAAAGCCCTGCACTTGCAGATAAGATGCCTAACATGCAAAACAGCAACACCATGCCTGAAACATAAGCCATGGATAGCCTCAATCCACGCCACGCATTGCCTTTATTGTCTGCACCGCTCATCACGCCTAATGTAATAGGGATGAGAGGATACACGCAGGGAGAAAAGGCACTTAACAGGCCAGATATCCAAGTGGAGAGCACTGCCAAAATGAGATATTGTTGGTCGAGTGCTTGTTGCAAACTTTCGAACATATTTTGTTCCTCAGCTAAAAGATAGGGTCACACAAACATCTTTAGGAAGATTAATCTGTTTCAAGTAAGAAGAGAAATGAACAACGTAGGAGAAAGACTCGTCGCAAACGCACTGTAAGCCGGGTTCTGTCCACGAAGCAATTGCTTGACATTCGTGGGGCGGTCATTCCTCTAGGAGTATTGTTACCAATACCCTCCAGCGGTCTCATTAGAAATCCCCTGCGTGCGGGCAACACGTTGAGGTTTTACAACCTCAGCGGGGTCTCCCCGTGACCTTTCACCAGGTAGGGTTTGCCCTGCCACCTTTGTTACCAAAGGCGCGGTGCGCTCTTACCGCACCATTTCAACCTTACTTCGCCGTTTTTCCATGCATTGCCATTCAGCCTCTTGGCTGAGAATGCACACGGCAAAGCGGTATTGTTTCTGTGGCACTTTCCTTCAGGTCACCCTGACCGACCGTTAATCGGTACCCTTGCCCTATGGTGCCCGGACTTTCCTCCCGTGAACAAAGCACATGTTACTGGCTTTGCACACCGACGTCCGCCCGTTGCGCTGTGGCGAGCTTTCTCCTGCTGATTTTTATCATATTTCCCTTTAAATCACCATATTGATCGACATCCTGTTAAGCTAAGCCCATTCATGCAATGGCGTGGGGATCAAAATGGGTGATGATACACATGTTTCAATCTGTTTGGCGTTGGATACACAGTAAAGGCTATTTTCAAGGCGTATTCTGGATTGTATTGGTGGCTTTATGTAGCAATAGCAACGACATTGTTACGCGCTTAGCGGGAAAACGGCTCGACCCCATACAGGTTGCTTTTTTCCGTGTTTTTTTCTCTACATTGTTGTTACTGCCTGTGATGCTTGCCCGAAACAGAAGACTCTTTGTCACTCGCTACCCGCTTTTGCATACGGCACGGGCCGTGATGGGTTTTATAGCCGTGTCTTGTTGGTGCTATGGGGTAGGCAAAGTCCCTTTGGCTGTTGTATCGGTCATCGCATTAACGGTTCCTCTGTTTGTATTGCCCATGGCGACTCTCTTTTTACACGAAAAAGTTGGATGGCAACGCACAGCCGCAACGCTATGCGGTTTTGCCGGCATTGTTATCATTGCTTTGCCAAATCTCAACCAATCTGTCGTGAGTGAGGTGCATTATATGAGCATGCTAGGCATTGGGGCCCTCACCCTTGCCGCTGTTTGTTTTGCCGCCAGTGACATTTTGAACAAAAAGGTTGCCGGCAAAGAGAGTCATCTTACCGTTTTATTTTATTTTGCTGCGGGAACGGCTTTGTTGGGTTTTGTGCCCGCTCTATTTGTGTGGCGCACACCCACTCATTTAGAAGCAATGGGCCTGTTTTTATTGGGGTTGGGCGGCAACGCCATTTTGTATTTTTTGCTGAAAGCATTTTCGGCCACTCAAGTGTCTGCCCTTGCCCCTTACCGTTACTTAGAATTGATTTTTGCGGGCGCTTTTGGGTTCTTTTTATTTGGAGAAACCCCTAGTGCAACCGATTGGATAGGTATCCTGATCATTGTACTGGCCACATTTGCCATTGCGCGGCATGAGATAAAACATTCTCTTCCAACTTAATAGGGTTGTCATTTTTGGTTTGATTGACATGCATATGGCAATATAGTAAAGAAAGATTGTTCGTTGTTTTTAGTGGTTTGCGATAGTATAACAAGGAGAGAAGCATGAAAAGAGTTAATCAAGTTTTTGTTCTAGGGATGATATTTTCATTGATTTCATGTGTGAGTATTAATCAGTCGGTTTTATCTCGGCAGCGGGAAGCTTTCCCCGTGCCTATGGAGAAAGTCATGGTTTACTTTGAAGGCAATGAAAAAATTCCTAAAGATGGTCAACACATCGCTATTTTTCATGCCAGCAGTGCAGAGGGTGTGTCCGAAGCTAAAATGATCGATGTAGCTCGGAAAAAAGCAGGTGCTTTGGGGGCTAACTTTATTGTCATCGACAGCATGAGAGACCCTACAACAGGTTCAAAGGTGGCAAATGCCATGTTTGGCACCTCGTCTAATCGAAAAGGACGCATCCAAGCTTTTTACTCTCCTTCTCTTGATGCACCTAGCCAGCCCATGCCAAGACCTGCTCCATCTACAGAAGAACATGCACATTAGGTTTGTGTAAAAAGCATCTAACTGTTATGATGGGTCTTAGTCAATAGGAGGTTGTTTCTTTCATGAGGCCAACATATCGTCCCAGTCGTCGTAAAAGACTTAACAAACATGGGTTTCGTAAAAGAATGTCTACATCGGTAGGTTGCAAAATACTCAATGCGAGACGGGCCAAGGGTCGCCATCGCATCGTGCCAGGGATCTACAAAAAGTAATTTCTATTTTGCGTGATTGATGACTAGCGGCTTGTTTCAAAGCGTTGAAGAATCTGGGAGATTCCATTCTAGGCAGTTGCACCAAGCTGTTCCACATATAGATGCAGTGATGTTGTTGCCAGGCGACGCTCTGCCTCAATGTCGTTTTGACACCATTGGCCGCCTACGTAAACGCTTTGAGTTTGTCTGCGTTCAGCGTCGTGGAGTTCGCTGTTGTGCCAAGTCTTTGATATTTATTGCCAAAAAGTGTCGAGACCATACTCAGGGTCGCATTGGCTTTACAGCTCCTAAAAAAATAGGACCTGCTCATGTGCGTAATCGTGTAAAACGGCGTTTACGCCACTTAGCAAGCTACTACCAGCAGGCCTTTGTTGGGTGCGATGTTGTCATACTTGCGTTGCCGTGCGCCGCACAGCGTTCATTTTGTCAACTCCATGACGATTTTCGATTGGGAAACCAACTGTTGCAACGTAAAATAAAAAGGGTGAAAAGAAGATAAACCATGCGTGAATTTGAAAACTACGAAT
This sequence comes from Myxococcota bacterium, assembly GCA_039030115.1. Lineage (GTDB taxonomy): Bacteria > Myxococcota > UBA727 > UBA727 > JABDBI01 > JBCCEX01. Next base: position 2,080 of record JBCCES010000027.1, on the reverse strand, counting down.
GTGTTGTGGGTTTAGAGTGTCATGTACAATTGTGTACGCGCAGCAAATTGTTTTCCCAAGCTCCCAACCGTTATGCTGCTGCCCCCAATACACTGTTGCAAGAGGTAGACGCTGGCTTACCCGGAAGCCTACCCACATTGAACGCACAGGTTGTCGATTTCGCTTTGCGACTGGGCTTTGCTTTGCAGTGCGATATTCAGCAAACCAGTGAGTTTGCTCGCAAACACTATTTTTATCCTGACCTGCCCAAAGGGTATCAAATTAGCCAATACGACCGTCCCATCTGTTTTAGTGGACGGCTTCCGTTTACACGAAAAGATGGCAGTGGCGGGCAGGTGATGCTACAGCGCATTCATATTGAAGAGGATGCTGGAAAAAATCTGCATTCTCAAGATAGCCCTTTAAGTTATGTCGATTATAACCGTGCGGGGGCAGCTTTGTTAGAAGTCGTGACCGAGCCGCAGCTGCATTCGGTCGACGATGCGATGCAAGCTGTAAAATCGTTGCGCTCCATTGTCATGTACCTGGGCATTTGTGATGGGAATATGCAGGAGGGATCTCTGCGTGCAGACGTCAATATCTCTGTCAGAAAAAAGGGTTGCAAACAGATGGGAACTCGCACCGAAATTAAAAATTTGAATTCCATTCGGTTTATGGGTCAGGCCATTGCCTACGAATCGCGTCGGCAAATCTTGCAGCTGCAAGAGGGCAAGTCCATACAACATGAGACCCGTGCATGGGATGACAATCGGAAGGAGACGCGATCGTTGAGGAGCAAAGAACAGCAACATGATTACCGCTATTTTCCCGATCCCGATTTGCCTGTTTTGCATGTGTCAAACACTCAACTGCAACACATACAAAAAACACTTCCTGAACTGCCCGGACAAAAAAAACAGCGCTTGTGCCAAGCATTAGGGTTAAGTGCGTACGACGCTCAACTGCTCACCGCCGATAAAGCATTGGTCGACTATTTTGAAGAGGCTTTGCGCGTGCACAACAACCCCAAGGCATTGGCCAATTGGATTCTCAACGAAGTCTTACGCGTGGTGAAAGAGCAAACATCGACTGAACCCGAAGCAGCCACGGGGTTTACCCCTCCCCTATCAGCAGACAACTTAGGACAACTGGTAAAATTACTAGACGACGGGTCCATTTCAACTCCCATTGCCAAACAGGTTTTTGAAGAGCTGCTGCAACATCCCAAGCAAACTCCTCTGCAAATTGTGCAACAAAAGGGGTGGCACGTTCAGCGAGACACCCAACAGCTACAGCAAATTATTCAGCAAGTCCTACAAGACTGTCCTACTGAAGTCAACAAATATTTAGCAGGCAAAACACGTCTGTTTGGCCACATGATGGGTCAAGTGATGCGCTTAAGCAAAGGCCAGGCAGATCCGAAACAAGCACGTGACTGCTTGCAGGCTGCTTTGGATAAACTGCAACGAAACCCACAAGCGTAGATCGCACTACACCTGTAGCAGATTGCCCCGTTTGAGGTTGCGCATCAGTACCTGCAAAAATTGGGGATCGTGTCGCGTCAACATGGCTAGCAGTGCATGAAATCCCAATCCCACCGGAATTGCCAAAAGGCTTTGTGCGCCTAAAGCTAAAGCAACCGTGGTCGTTCCATTGACTAGAGCCAGTTGGCGAGGAACACCGGCAAACAGGAGAGGCTGGGTTAACGAACGGTGAACGCGAGCTCGAAAAAGTGAGTCTTGCATAACCATCACTCTCCTTTGCTATAAGGTAACTCCCGAACCAAAACCTAAGAAACTCACACCCCATGTAGCTGCTGAAAAGGCTACCCCTAAGCCAAAAACAACCTGTAGCATTCGCCGAAAAAAGCCGCCACTTTCTCCCATGGCCAATGTCAGGCCCGATACGGCAATGGCAATAACTCCTCCTGCCTTAGCAACCGGACCAGTCAAAGAATTGGCAATTTGAGTTAAAGGGCCTTCCCATGGCAGACTGCTCCCCGCCCCTGGCGAGGCCCAGGCCTCTCCGGTCAACAAAACAACACCGAAACAGGTACAAACCGCTAACCAAAAATGCATCCGTCGCATGACTCCTCCTTTTT
>JBCCES010000026.1:0-11210 GCA_039030115.1 Myxococcota bacterium | reverse complement strand
TGCAGAGGAGCCCAGACCACAACCGATGGGAATATGGGATTGTACACGAAGGTGTATGCCTAATGAGGGCGATAAGTTTAACCGTTGTAACGTATGAACAAGAATCACCTGCAACAGCTCGAACGGATGCCGAATAACCGGATTGTTGTCTCCTTTACTCTGACGATATAGCCGGTGTTTGTGCCAGATTTTTTGGGAGTTTTGTTGCACGCATTCCCAAGAATAGGTTTTGTGTGGTTTGTGGTCGTGCAGGCTGAAAGATACGGTGTTGCTTTGATCAGGCAGATCATACACTGTCGTGTGCACCTGCCTGTCGATGGCTGCTGCCAGGGCAGGTTGGCCATACACCACGGCGTGTTCCCCACTCAAAATGACCTTGCCCGGGGCTATTGCTTCTGTTTTATGAGGCACTTTTTAAACACTCTTGAGATTTTGCCGCATCGCTTCAAAGCAGACCACGGCGGCGCACTGCGCTAGGTTTAAACATCGCACAGCCTCTGTTTGAGGCAGTGTGAGCACGCGATTGGGCCATCGGGATACGAGATGGGGCACAGCATTGCCTGTTTCAGGGCCTAGTACGACCACGTCTGATAGCTGCAATTGAGCATCCCATAGTGTTTGTGATGAACCCACCTCCACAATCCATGGTTGTTTTCCTAAAACTTCAAGACATCGATCTGCGTTTAGGTGAAAGTGAATGCGAGCGCCGGCAAAATAGTCTAGGCCCGCCCTCCAGCGTGTTTTATCCATGGTTTCAAATACTAAGGGGCCACACACGTGCAAGGCGGCACCCACACCAGCGCACAGCCGTACAATAGAAGCAATGTTGGCGGCAATGCGAGGACGATCTAAAACAACATGCAGCAAAGGTTGTTGTAAAGGGCAAATGGAGTAATTTAAAAACATGCTCTACAGGGTAAGTCAAATGGGTAATGGTGTTAAGAAAAGTCGTTTTTCCTTCATGTGGTAAAAACGTGAAATGTTAATTTGCTTTAGAAAATCCTCATCGTGGGAGATGACGATGAGGGCGTTGGGGTATTCTCTAAGAATTTGGATGACATGGTTTCGGGTTGTGAGATCAAGGTTGTTGGTGATTTCATCAAGAATAAGGAGCCTTGGGGTTCCAGCTGCAATGCATGCCAGGCTCAATCGCGCTTTTTCACCGCCCGAAAGTGTCGAAATCAAGGCATGAACTTCTTCGTTTTTGCGAAATAAAAAATCATTAAGATGTTGCCGAATATGCCCAAGTTGCCAATTGGGCGCACAGGTTTGAATCGTTTCCATAACAGTTTTGCCTACATTGAGTGTGTTGTAATGCTGATCAAGGTACCCTATTTGTTGTGGATGTGGCACATGCCAATTGCCGGATTTTGCAACCTGCGTGTCTCCTAAAATGGCCTTAATCAGAGTGGATTTGCCCGAACCGTTATCTCCCGTCACAGCAATGCGACAACGTCCAGAAAGTGACAGAGTAATTGAAGAAAGAAGGGGCTTGTCATAGCCGATGCTGCCCTCACTGATAGAAACCAATGTTTTGGTAGTTTTGTGGTCTGAAGGAAAGAAAAATTTTGGTTTGATGGTTTCGGGCAGCCGTATTTGTGATAATTTTTTCAAAATGGATTTTTTTTCGTCAGAAGTTCTTTTGTTGTTTTTATTTGACGTTGCTTGCCCGCGGCCTTGGGCTGAGCGCAAAGCGAGTTTGTCACCATCGTATTTTTTTTCGCCGTAGGCTTTCCGTTTTGCCGCTTGCTGTTGCTGTTTCATGCGTTTTTTGTGCAACTCTTTTTTTTGCGCATCGAGACGGCGTAGCTCTTGAATAATTGCATGATGTTCACTTTCCATTTCGCGCAGATAATCATCATAACTTCCTGAAAACGCGTGCACCTGCTCTTGATGAATGTGCCAAAGTGTGTCAACGCAGCAGCGCAACAATTCAACGTCGTGGGAAACAATCATAAGAGTTCCTCTATAGGCCCTCAGCATGCGCATCAGCGATGTGCGGTTGGATCTGTCCAGATGATTTGTGGGTTCGTCTAGCAACAAAACATTTGGGTCTGCAGCTAATGCCGTTGTGAGTGCCTCATGAAATCTTTGCCCACCACTTAGGGAATCAAGTTGTTCAATTGAGGGGTTTCCAAGGGCATTGCCAGGGCCTGATGAGATAGGAATGGAAGATGCTGTGTGGGTTTGAATGACTTGGGGAACATGGCCTGTGCGCATATCTTGGGGAATTGCCAGGCTCCCTTCTGAGGGTTCAAGATTTCCTTGAAGCATCTTGAGCAAGCTGGATTTTCCGCTTCCATTGATACCCATGATGCCGATGCGTTCACCGTAATGCACCTGGGTGCTAAAGCCCACAAAACAGGTCTTGTGTGGAAAAGAGAGAGAAATGTTATTCAGTTGTATGGGTTTGTGCATCCTGTTTTCTCAAAAGGCCCGAAGGGCAGGGGTTGTGAAACCTGTTTTAGTTTCTTGTTACCGCTGAGGTCAATATCTTATTGAGAAACGACTTTCATGATGCTACAAACCTCCAAATGCGTCTATAACATGCTCATATTGCAGTATGTGAATATGTAAGTCAATTCGTTGCATGAGGCTATAAGGCAACGAATTGACTATTGGACATGTGAACGACTTGCATTTTTATTCATGTTATGTGAATATATATTCATAGACTCCCGAAGGAGAGAACAGTGAAAAAAGGCGAAGTGGCTTTTTGGATACTTCTTGCAGTCACGATGCTTCTGCTTTTTTCAGGTTATCTTGATGACTGGAAAGGGTGTGCCCCTCGCGCCCAGGTGGTTTATCGTGTGGGCTTATCGGCGGATTATCCGCCGTTTGAATTCCAGCAAAACGGTAAATTGGTAGGGTTCGACGTGGATTTGGCCCGGCTGATTGCTCATGAACTTGAAGCGAAAGTGGAGTTTCATGAAATGGATTTTTCCGCTCTCATTCCCGCTTTAAAATCCGGACGAATCGATATGGTGATTTCAGGTGTATCAAAAAACCCCGAGCGAGAAAAAAATGTAGATTTTTCTCGACCCTATTATCAAAGCCACTTAGCAGCGGTCACCTTAGAAGAGGACTTAGCGGCAACTCATCAGCTAGAAGGCAAGCGAATTGGTGCCCAGCTGGGAACCGTCATGCACGAATTTGCGCAGCAGGTTCCCAAAGCTTTTGTGGTTGCATTGGCTCAGCATCATCAATTACTGCAGTCGCTCAAAAGTGGACACATTGATGTGTTGATTTGCGAGCAGGCACAAGCACAGGCTTTTCAACAAACGCACCCTCAGCTGAAGCACTGGGTGATAGGGCAGGTCGGTACAGGATATTCCGTTGCTGTTGATAAAAAAGAGCATCCCAGGCTTCGCAACCAAGTCGACCAGGTGATCATTCAACTGCATCGCTCAGGAAAGTTGGATGCTTTGAGAGAAAAGTGGCTTCGTAAGCCTTTAGGAAATTCTTAACGTGCAGTGGGTTTTGTATATTATCGCTGGAGTGTGGACAACTCTCCAATACGCATTGTTATCCATGTTTGGTAGCACGGTGATTGGGCTGGCTATCGCCGGCATGCGGATGAGTCACGTTGGGTTTGTGAGGCGTTTTGCGGCCCTGTATGTCTCTTTTTTTCGGGGCACGCCATCTCTTTTGCATTTAAGTATGGTTTTTTATGCTGCCCCTGGATTGTTGGGTTTGCACATCAGCCCCCTGTGGGCAGGTGTGCTGGCCTTTTCTTTGCATTCGGGGGCCTATACGGGTGAAATTCTTCGGTCAGGAATTCGGGCAGTGGATCCAGGCCAACTGGAAATGTGTCGAACATTGGGTATACCGAGCACATTGGCGTTTATAGACATTGTGTTACCCCAGGCTATTCGTCATGCATTTCCTGCATTAACAGGTGAAGCCATCAATGTGTTGAAAGATACAGCGCTCATCTCAATCATTGGAGAAACCGATATTATGCACAGGTCTAATTTGGTTGCTGCGCAACAATACTCCTATTTTGGCCCCCTGGTTGTGGCGGCTATTTGCTACTATTTGCTCGCCTTGCTGCTGCAAGCAGCGGCTCATTACGTGGAGAAACGCATTGACTATCATCGAGGTTGATCATGTCAGCAAAAGCTACGGCAACATTCAGCCCCTGCGCGACGTGTGCTTACAGATACAAAGCAGCGAAGTCGTGGCTTTGTTGGCCCCTTCAGGAAGCGGAAAAACGACACTGTTGCGCTGTCTGGCCGGTTTAGAGCAACCGACCTCAGGCCGCGTTTGTTTGCGCGGGCGTTTGGGTCTGGTATTGCAACATCTGCATTTGTTCCCTCATATGAGTGTTTTAAACAATGTCATCTATGCTCCTGTCAAGGCTTTGAAACAACCTGCTGCACAGGTGCATGCATTTGCTCATCAGCTGCTTGATAAAATGGGACTTGGTGACAAAGTACATGTTCTTCCCGCCCAACTGTCAGGTGGTCAAAAGCAGCGCGTCGCCATTGCTCGCGCGTTGGCTGTGCATCCCGACGTTTTACTGCTAGACGAACCCACATCTGCGTTAGATCGTGCTCGCACGCAAGAAGTATGGGACATCATCCGCCAGTTTCTTCCACCCAAAGCCAGCGTCGTGCTTGTTACTCACAACACGCAGCTTGCTCACCAGGTGGCACAGCGCGTTTTTATTCTTCACAATGGAAAATTGCGGGCTGCTTAATATAAGAAATAAATTTTTGAAATTTGCATTTTAATATTGTATTAGGGTGAGTTTTTTTGTTAATATAATAATGGGGAGGCTTGAACATATGGGCCGAAAACAATGGCTGCAGTTAGCTATTGTACTCATGTTGCAAAGCTGTGGAGAGACCGCAGACCCCCAATCTGTTCCCGGTCAGGTTGTAGAGCCTACAAGGGTGTTGAACCCGCCTCAAAGCAATTTACAGCAGGCAAAAAACATTGTAGATGCGTTGCAAAGTGAGCAATTGGTTCAGCATATACAAGAAGAACTAAAAAAAATGAATGATAATTCTGCTGAGAGGACTCGTTTGGAGAATAAAATTATCGAACAGGTAACACAACATGAAAAGTGTCTTGCGAAGGATGCTTCTACGCTTCCCTATTCACAAACCTTAAAGGGTTGGAATGAGGCTCAAAGAAGTACTTTGAATGAATGCAATGTTTTACAAAAATTGTTTGTTTTCGAATTTGAAAAAATATCTTCTGATATTGTGTGCGGAGTGACAAGAAAAGATTCTCCAAAAGATTTTGAGTTTTTCAATATCAAAATGGCGGGTGAATTTTTTAAAGCAGGACTCTCTTTTGGTTTTTGGAGGCTCGTGCAAAACAATGAGGGTGTGTTATTTATTCAATTTGCAAATCTTTCTTGTAGTCGAATCAGAGGATATCGGGAGCGAGTGTCTCAGTGGTTGCAGGTGGGTCTATCGAAAGGGCTTTTAAGTATTCAGGTGGCAACGCAGTAGATGATGAACAGGTTCTTAGAGAGGGAATTTTTCTGCTGCCCATTGCGTTTCTTCTTTTAGAGGCCGTAGACACTGTTGATGAAAACAAGAATGGGAATGGTTCCCTGGGGCGATGACGACAGTTGGTGTGAGGGTGTAAATGATGAGGTGGATGCTTATTATAGGTTTGTTTTTGGGTGTTGCTGGATGCAAGAGTTCAACAAGCAGCAGCTCAACTAAAAGCGAAAATGGTAATGGCGGATCATCAACAGCAGCCGGTGAGTTGGCGCTCATCACGAGAACCATTACAAAAGTTGGCACAGGGCCCGATGGAACAACCTGTTTTTTAAAGGCAGGTGGAACTGTTACATGTACGCAAGCTTCATGGCTTAAGACATCTGATTTGCCCTGGCTTGCACACGACATTGCTGTGACAAAGGACGCTGCTTGTGTGATTAAACGCAACATTGCTAACCCAACACCTTTTCGGAGCGTCTCTTGTACAGGGACTTCAAAACTGCTCAACAATGATTTCCCGTTAGGCAAAAGATATACACAAATAGAGGCCGGTTTGAATTTTGTGTGTACGGCACAAGAAGATGGCACGTTAAGATGTATTTGTGATCAGGGAAAAGATAGTAGTTGCTTGGCTTATCAAGCTTTTTCTGACAACGTTTCTTCGTTTTTTGGTACCAATATTAGCCAAACAAATGTCAAGCATATTGGTGCAAAAGGGCGGCTTCTTTGCGGCATTGTAGGCTCGGAAGGAAAAATTGTTTGCGGTCGTTCGCAAGAAGAGCAGGTCTCCTTTTTTAACTTTCAGCAAACCAACGCTCTGTTTGAGACAGGTATTTTGACAACTCCTCCAGGGCAAAACTACGTGCGCATTTCTGTAAGCTCGACCCATGCTTGTGCTTTACACAAAGAGGGAAACGTTACCTGTTGGGGCAGTAGTTCTGATGAGGAGCTGGTCAATATGATGCTGCAGGTTAACCGAGAAACCCAAGGTAAAAAATACGGGCATGTGGTAACCGGATGGAAAACCACGTGTGCACAAGAAGAGGAGAGCAAAAAAGTTCAATGTTGGGGAACAGACGTGCGCAATCAAGCTCCCATCAACGTGATTCCACTCATGCTGCAGTAGCAGCAGCAAAGTTCTAAGAAGCTTGAGCAGCTTGGTGTGCCTGACGCATCAATCGAGACACGCGACGAGCTGCTGTGCGCTTGTGTAAAACACCTTTAGTAGCTGCATGGGCCAATTGACGAACGGCAAGACGCACAGCTCCTTCGTTGGGCTGTACTCTCTTTTCTACAATAGCTTGACGAGCCTGTTTGACGCATGTGGCTACCGTGCTTTTCACGTGACGATTGCGCATGCGATGCTTTCGAGATTGTCGATGTGCCTTTTCGGCAGATGCGTGATGAGCCATTTTTTTCCTTCACTTAATCTAATACATCATGCCTTGCTTTTGTCTGGATGTCAAACGGCAAAGGTGTGCGGGGGAGAGTCACGCAGACCCAGTTCTTTCATTTTCAGCTGTAGACTTTTTCGGCTGATTTTGAGCTTTTGTGCAGCACGCGTGACGTTACCACCTGTTTCTTTGAGAGCTGTTTCGATAAGGACTCGTTCAATCTGAGCTGTTTTTTTGCGCACGATGGTTTTCATGGGAATGAAAGAGCCAGATTGTGTTTGTGCCGCCGTAGCTGGATCGTCGGTTTGTACCTGCGCCAAAATTTCGGGAGGCAGGTCGCTTTGAGCAATACAATGTGTGTCAGCAAACAGCAGGGTGCGTTCGACAACATTTTCTAATTCGCGCACGTTTCCTGGCCAGCTGTAAGCCTGTAGCAGGTGCATGGCCTCGGCAGAAAAACGCTCAATCTGTTTTCCGAGTCGGGTATTATATTTTTTTGTGAAGTGTTGAACGAGCTGGGGGATATCCTGGGGGCGTTCTCGTAAAGCGGGTAGATGGATGGGGGCCACATTGAGACGGTAATAGAGATCTTCTCGAAATGTTCTTTGTGCAATGGCTTGCTGCAGGTCTTGATTTGTCGATGCGATGAGACGTACGTCAACGGGGGTGGGCTCGTTATCGACGGATTCAAAGATCGATTTTTGCAGCACATGCAGTAGCTTGGCTTGAACATTTGTGGGCAGGTGCCCTACCTCGTCAAGCAAGAGCGTGCCGCCTTGTGCGAGTTCAAAACGACCGGGCTTGTTTGTACTTGTTGCTGTGGCGATGCCCTTTTCGTAGCCAAACAGTTCAGATTCCAAAAGTTCTACTGGGATAGCCGCGCAGTTCATGCAAATAAAGGGCTGTGCATGCCGAGAGCTACCCGCATGTAAAGCTTGAGCCACCAGCTCTTTGCCTGTGCCTGGTTCACCGGTAATCAGCACAGTAGTTGGTGTGTCGGCAACACGCTGAATAATATTTTGGATCGTTTGCATTTGTGGTGAGGCACCAATAATAAGCTCCTGCTGCTGATTGACGTTGGTTGAGTGCGTTTTTCCTAGGATTTTGCCGCGCTGGACCACGGCCTTACGAAGTACCTGTGCAATCTCTTCGCGCTCGTAGGGCTTTGTCAGAAAATCAAAAGCACCCTGTTTCAGGGCCTGCACAGCAATATCGACTGTGCCGTGAGCTGTTAAAATAATAACAGGAAGGTCAGGGTACTGCTGCGTTGTTTTCTGTAGCAGCTGCATGCCGTCCATTTCGGGCATTCTGAGATCGGCAATGAGAACATCAAACGGATCGTGTTGCGTGCTGTGTTGGCTGTTTTGCAACAGGTCGAGAGCCTCTTTCGCGCTACCAACAGCCGTGACATCAAAGCCCTCTTTTCGCAATAGAGCTGACAAAACAGTTCGTAGAGAGGCTTCGTCGTCAACAATGAGAATACGATTAGTAACCGGGTGATGCTGCAACGCCATTGTTATTGTCCCATAAACCTAACTTCAGGCTACACAGCCTGTTTGTAGTGTACAACTTTACATGTGCCAACTGCCCTGTTTTGTTTGCATACTACCAGAAGTGTTGTTCAGCGACGTATGTGCGACGCTCACTTGCTTGCCCTTAAATGCAGAACCCAAAACAATAACGGTTTGCACGCCCCGTGCCATTAAGTCAACGTGATACTGCTTGTCTTGGATTTGCTGCAGCGCTTTTTGAGCCGTGTCGGTTAACGAGTCGGTTTTACGGACGCAGGTTTTGAACTCCATCACAAACCCAGGTAGGGTTTTGTATTTAGGCTCTAGGGCAAGATCATAACGCCCCAGGCCGCTTTCGCGTTGGGAGTCCACCACGTAGCGGTCTCGTAGATGCTGCATCATGCCTAATACAAAACCATGATAAAAGCGTTCCGGTTGGTCGTTGCTTTTGTCAAAGTAACTCATGCTTTCCAACACAAATCGTTCAAAGTGGGCAGCAAACTCCTCCACTTGTCCTTGTACCAATGCATCTAGTAAGTTGGCACCGTCGGTTCCAGAACCGGGGGTTAACCAGCGACGCAACAGGTCGTTATACACGCTTGATACTTCTTGATTGGGAATCCGTAGTTGCACCATTTGGCTTAAGGCATTTTCTGTTTTTGGATTCGACGCTGCCGTGACGTAGCCACTGGCCAATAACAATCCCCACAAATGTTCACTGCTATTTTCCAAGAAACATAGCGGGACATTCTCTTTGAGAATTTGTGTTGTGCTGTAGTGTGTGGCTTCTGATGTATCATGACCGAAGCGATAGCCATTATAGGCTTTCTGGATAAGATCAAAGCGGTTAGACAAGTTGCGTTGTACAAGCAACTGTTTGACTTCGTGCTCAACAAAGCCAAAGCAGGAAGCAAAGCGGTCATCCAACACGCCAAACACACCTAGGTTGTTTAAATCGGAGAAGATGTCCTCTTTTGCCACGCGCACAATACCGGTGAGCATTGCCCGATGCAAGAAGGAGTTATCTTTAAGGCAGTCGCCCAGTAAACCTTTCATGAGATCACGCATCGGCTTGTAGTAATTGTACTGGTAAGCAGCCTGCATGGGAGCGTCGTATTCGTCAATGCATACCCACGGGGTCATGCCGTTGTGTTTGAGGGTAAGGAGTTCGGTGAGAGTGGCTAAAACTGTTTTGCATTCATCGGGCAGTGCTTGTTCTTGCAGCACCTTATCTAATGCGCGTTGTTGCGGTTCGCTCAACTGGTTGACAGGAGCTTCTTGAGAGGTTTGTGCAACCAAATTAGCTAGCAAGGAGCGTAAGCGTCTAAACCCAGCTTCCCAATGGGTCTCTTTTATCTTACGCAATGAGAGAAACAGCACGGGTCGTTTGCCTCGTTCTTGCTGGTACTGCGTGCTCTGCTGCTGCGCAGGCTGCTTACTAATAGCCAAGCCGGCAAACAGATCGTTTTGCTTTTGTGCAGGTTCACGCAAAAAGGCGCACAGCATGCTCAGATTGAGCGTTTTGCCAAACCGCCGTGGGCGGGTGATGAGAGAGATTTTATCGCCCGAATCGAGGAGCTCTTGAATAAAAAGAGTTTTGTCAACAAAACAGTAGTCTTCTTGCACAAGCTCCATGAAGTCCGACACACCCACCGGCATTTTGCCTGTTGGATTGATAATGGGGTTGAGAGAGACGTAAGGCTGCATGGCATATAGTGTACACCACCCGGCCTGTTTTTGTTATTGCGTCAAGTGTACAGTGCCTAAAAAACCCCAGCAGCCAGAAACGTGTTCACGCTACCGGCTGCTGGGGTTAGTGTGATGACAAGAGATTTACTCTTGCTTAGTGGGGCATGGCCACAGCATCGCCGGCTGTAAAAGCATTGTTGTCTTTTGCCTGGCTTAACCTGTTGTACAAAATGGTTAAATCGTCTAGGGTAACGGGGCTGAAGGCGTTATTAGCGGTCCAGCTGGCGTCAGGTATTGCGTAGTCGGTTCCATTTAGCAGGCCTTTGATCTCTGTGAGCTTTGTTGTGAAAGCTTCTATTCGCGTTTTTATGGCATCTGTTTGATCATTAAGATTACCATTGATGTCAAAGTCACCGGCTAGACCGCCTGTCGTCTGTATCTCCTTGAATTTATCCTCTGAAGTTTGCAACCTATTGACTGTGTCCTCGACGGCATTTACCAGATCGTTTCTCTTATCAGTGTTCGCAGCATTGAAGCCTCCTACTTTTTTATTTACTGCGTCTAGTGCGTTATTGATTTGTGTTAAGGTGGTAGCCCTCACAGCAGCATCCGTGTTTTGTGCGTCATTTTTAGCTTCACCAACTTTTGCAGCGAGTACGACGAGGTCTCCAGGAGTTGTTGGGCTGAAGACGTGTCCCCCTAGAGCAAGGTTATCGACGACGTATAGGGTTGTGTCTAGGTGTGTTTTGATGGCTGCGATTTGCGTTGTGATACCATTTACACGCGTTATCATGGTATCTGCTTGATTGTTGATGTCTCCGTTGATGTTGAAGTTGTTTTCGAGTCCGATTGCGGTTTGGAGTTGTTTGAACTTGGTTTCTGCGTCGTTTAATTTAGCGGTTTGTGCTACAGATGCGACGGCATGATTTTTAGCATCGGTGATTTGTGCAGCGAGCCTTGTTCGATGATCGTTGTCGTTAGGATCGAAAGCGCCTGTAGCACCATCGACGACATTTTTCCGGTCATTGTCCAGTGCATCGTAAGCGGCGGTTATAGCGTTTTCATAGTCAACGGAGTGAGCTGCGATATTTTTGGCATCGGTGATTTGTGCAGCGAGCCTTGTTCGATGATCGTTGTCGTTAGGATCGAAAGCG
>JBCCES010000025.1:0-11335 GCA_039030115.1 Myxococcota bacterium | reverse complement strand
AGGCATTGCGCCACGGTACGAACAGCACCACGAAGTCAACATTCGCAACGAAGCTTTGCAAGCAGCCATCGATCTCAGCCAACGGTATATTACACGACGTGCTCTGCCCGATAAAGCGATCGATCTGATGGATGAAGCGTGCGCTCGCCGACGCATTGTGTTAGAACAAAACCCCCCGCGGCGCATGCGCAGCAGCAGCGTGCGCAGCACCAAAACCAAACAGAGCAGTCGCAGCAGTCGTGTCTACGTCAATGCAGAGCACATCGCTGAAGTGGTGGCCGACATGACCGGCATTCCCATCAAAAAAATGCTGCATAGCGAACGCGACAAACTGGTGCACATGCAGCAGGTGTTGTCACAGCGCATCATTGGCCAACAAGAGGCGGTGCAAAGTGTCTCGCACGCCGTGCGCCGATCCCGTGCGGGGCTGCAAGACCCTAGCAGACCTGTGGGCAGCTTTCTGTTTTTGGGGCCAAGCGGCGTGGGCAAAACAGAGCTTGCCAAAGCGTTGAGCGACTTTTTGTTCAACGACGAACGCGCCATGGTGCGACTCGATATGTCGGAATTTATGGAAAAACATACTGTATCGCGGCTCATTGGCGCCCCGCCAGGCTACCAAGGCGCCCAAGAGGGAGGCCAACTCAGCGAAGCCGTGCGCCAACGCCCCTACTGCGTGGTGCTGTTTGACGAAGTCGAAAAGGCTCACCCCGATGTGCTCAACATCCTGCTACAAATCCTCGATGACGGCCGCCTCACCGATAGCAGCAGCCGCCTGGTCAACTTTCGCAACGCCGTCATCATTTTGACCTCTAATTTAGGCGCCGCCCATCTACTGACCGCACAAAGCAGCAAAGCAGACGGCAGCATCGACACAGCTGTTCGGGATTTGGTATTTGCCCAGCTACGCAGCCACTTTCGCCCCGAATTTCTCAACCGCATTGACGAAACCATTTTGTTTCACGCCCTTACCAAACAACATCTGCGATCTATTTTCAACATTCAAATGCAACAACTATCGAGTTTACTGGCGCAAAACAACCTGACCGTTCATGTATCACGCCCAGCCAAAGATCACCTCATCGACATCGGCTTTGAACCCACCTACGGTGCACGCCCGTTGCGACGCGCGATCCAAAAGCTCATCAAAAACCCGTTATCGCTAGCCGTGCTTGAAGGCAAGTTTAAATCAGGCGACTCCATTGAGGTACTGCTGCGCCAGCCCAACAGCAGCCACAACGCACCTTGGCTAGACTTTGCATCAGCCCGCTCACTGGGCTCGGAAAAAGCTGCTCGAGCAAACGGTTAAAGTTTCCAGTCCTTAAAAGAACTGTTTTGTTCGGCAACAGCTCCCCGACACTGAACCCTTTTTAGATCCTCTTGTATTCTGCAGTACAAACTTGCGTCGTAAGCAACATCAAAAATTGGTCCTAAAAATTTTCCAAGATCTGTGGCAATGTCGCATGCCCACATCAGATCAGGAAGTGAAAGAAAACCACAAGCTTGTTTATCGTTGAAAACCTGGATCCGAGCAAAAACATCAGTTGTCATTTGCCCTGCAATTTCGAGAACTTCATTTCTAGCTCTGAATTCGCTCAGTACATTTCCAAAACTCCCTGGAAGGTTCTCACTTTGTTGTAAATTGCTGCCTTGATAGCATCTAGTATTAGATAATTCGGAAAAGATACAAAATCCTTCCGGCCAAACAGACAACAACCTGCCCGGTAAAATTCCTTTAACAGCCTTCGTCGCTTTGAAGCTGCCAAAGCATTGAAATTGCTCATTTAATAAATTGTCTTCATTAAACGAGTAGCATGTTAGATCTCCCCCGATATCCATTAAATTAAAGTTCCCTTTCGACTCCACCCGCTGCCACGCTGTACCCAATAACGGCTTGCCTTGAGTATGCCTTGCAAAAAGATCTCTCTGGGACTCTTGGTACCAACAGGAGTTTTCACCTTCACAAACAGGCCCCCAACAGACAAAAGCATTGTTTTCTTTGACAGCGCAAAAATGTTGCCTGCCCGCAAAAATACTGGCAAACCCTCCACCCGACGGCTTACCGTTCTGCACAGCTTTGCTACCATTGCACGTAATGGAACCCTTCGAAGTCAAGGTTCCACCTGTGCGCAAACCACAAAATGTATCGTCAGACACAGCAATATGCGAATAGGTTTTTCCTACGGTCAACCCGGTCGAAGCTTTTCCTTTGCATGTGGGTTTACCGTTGGCCTTCAAAGCGCAAGCCGATGTAGAGCTCACACTAAGCATGGGGTTCATCTGCACGCTGGCTAGCTCCCCGCCAGAAGAACCGGTTGGCGTCTGATTGTTACTTTCCCCGCATCCCCACAACAGCAACAGGCATAAAAACCCTGCGCTTGCTGCATAAATATCTCGTTCTTGCATCTGGAATCTCTTACGCATATCCATCACGTAAGAAAAACGCACGGCCCGGAGAAAATATTCTCTACCGCTCATAAAATTGTTCCATTTATTGAGAGTTGACATACCTGGCCACCCCCTTGCGAATGTCTTTGCCTTTGATGCTCTTCCACTGCACAGGCTGATTTGCAATAAAACAGTTAGTCTCCTGTAAAGCTGCGTCTGCCAAGCAGAAATTTTTATGAGAAGGTGAATGGGACATGCCAAAGAGTCCTATCCCCTGTAGTTTTTCTTGACTCTGGATAAAGTTCAGGCTTTTCTCTTCCTCCGACGCTCTAGTAAAAGCATCGGGTAAATCGCAAACAAGCTGTTTTGACTGCAAAGTTCTACCACAGATGATACGTTGCCCAGACCAAATTCCTGTCAATTTCGTTCCATGCAATGCAGAAGAAGAGAAATTCGAAGCAGGCATTCCCCAGCAGGCAACCTCGCCGTCTTGTTGCAAAATGCATGCAAAGAACTCTGAAACAGTAACTTGGACAGATCGCCTTGTTTGAAACTGTTCATGTTGCTTGACAATAATTGGATCAATATCTCCACCAAAACACTTTACAACCCCAATATGGTCTATATAGCAAGATGTTTTGCCGTTGGACGCAAAAGAGAGGGGGCTATCTGTGATTTCGGCTGCCGTCTTAAAATGACTATTTCCTGCAAGCCTTTTACTCTCCCCTGTCACTGCTTTCGGTTTGGGTAAGGGTTTATCTTCAGGAATTGTGGCAAGTTTCTCGTCTGCCAATTTGGTATTGAACAAATTAGCTTCCCAACAAGATGACGATAAATCACTTCCACACAAAGTGCCCCAGCACACCAAGTGCCCATTATCCTCCCTAGTGGCGCAAAAATGGTCATCCCCTGCCCACACACGCGTGTATTTGACATTGTCAATGGGAGGTTTGGTCTCTTTAAAGATGCCTAAGGTGGTTTCGATTTTGCGGCACGTTAGTTTTTTGGATTTTTTGGCAATGAGGCAGACATGATTGCTGCTAATAGCAACATCTTCGTAGGTACCACTGGGAATAGGTGAACGTTGAAAATCGACGCTGGTTTTTTCAATGGCACCATTTTCATACAGCACTGCGATTAGTTTTTTGCCTACTTCGATTTTTTTGACCTTATCGGGCTTAACAGCCAAATCTGATGTGGCACTTTCGGAGCTGTTGCTTGTTGAGTTGCCACATCCGGACAACGGCAATATGCATAGGGTAAACATCAGCCCCGCATAAAAACCTCGTAATTCTTTCATCTAAAAATCCCCTACACAGTTCTCACAAAAAGAACAGACGGCGTGTGGGGGATATTTCGCAACAGTCTGGCAAGGGGAAAACAGCTTTTTATGGGGCCTTGTTACCACCGGCAGCTGTACGATAAGCTTGAACTGCTTTTTCTGCATCTTCCAGCTTGTTTTTGCCTTTAAACCACTGTGCTATCCTCGGATCTTCTTTCTTCAAATCATTGATGGTTCGAGTTGCATCTCTCAAGGCGTTTTTTAAAAATGTTTCTACAGCATCCCAATCGGGTGTGCCCTGTTGAGATTCCTTGTAGGCTTTGCCAATACCTTTTCGCGCACGCGTAGCATAATTTGTCGCGAAGTACCATACAGCTGGGACCTGACTTTTGTCTTGCATCATTGTATTGGCCTCTCTTATTTTGTCTTTTGCAGTTTCTCTAAGCTCATCGAGCTCCTTCTGCTTTTTTTTCTGGGTATCGTTAGACGAACCAGCGCCTGACTTGTGATCATTAACAGCACTTTTTTGCGCTTGCCTTGAGCCGTTGCCTGAAGCAGATGTGGTAGCGGCAGTAGAGTTGCTACCACTCCTGTTGCTGTTTTGTGCTGTAGCCGACCTCTTGCCCTTTTTTTGCTTGCCAGAGGCCTTCGCATACCTTAAAGGCGCAATGCCCATAGGGGATTCTTCATGGGCACCCACATCACCATCTTCTGGAGCAAGTTGGCTACCACACCCCAAACCAACTAACGACCCAAACAAAAAACCAAATACCCTCACAATCCATCTGTTTCTCTGCTCTACTCTCATCACTAACCTCCTGACTTTGGTACAAATCCTCTTTATCTACGAAGTGAAATGAGTCTTTTTTCGAATTTTACCAAATTTTTCTCGCCTGACAAGTGCATCATAAATCAAATGAAAACAGTCCTGTTTATTTTAGACATCAAAACTGCTGCCATAACAAACGACACATGACGGCTCGACGGGGGTCAAACCTGTCAAGCTGCTGTATGATCGTTGGTAGATGTATTGTTGGTCCAGATTTAGGGGCGGCCATGAGAGGCATAACATCGGCAGCAAACCAGCAAGAGGTGAGCAGACCAGCTGCTGTTGGTGCGTGACGAAAATCCCTAGCTAAACAGGCGATGTGCCGTAACCCCAAACCGCTTTCAAAGCAGGAACTCAATACCACAGAAACACGACACCGGCGAGCCTCCCGCAATAAACCATGCCATTGCCTCAAGCCACCCGCTAAAAGACTGGGCTTGACAACCCAAGCACACACACCCCGTAACTTTGTCCACACACCAGCAGGCAACCGATGCAGCGTGTCGTCTAGAGCACACGACAAACCGGTACAAGCATGCAAGCGGGGAATACACTGCGGGTTCATGACCGGTTCTTCAACATACTCCACCCAATGGGGACGGATACATCGACCAAATTGTACAGCTTGCTGCAACGACCAACGCCCCCCCATGTCTAAACGCATGCTGGCACCATAGGTTTTGCATAAAACGTACATATGCCGCACCAAATCTGCCGCTTGCAACGGCAGCAAGTGCCCTACTTTAAGTTTAAGGCAGGTGCATTCTGCAAGCAGCAGCTTACGTGCGTGTGAAATCATTTGCGAGCAATCACCAGGTGGCACTAAAGCATTGAGAGTCAAAGTGGTATGTTGCCCAATCGATTCTGGACGTTGCAGGCGTTGCACATGAACAAGTGCTGTCTCAACACCCCATCTCACAGACGGAGCCATAGGCTCTTTGCATATTTCGAAAATACCCTTTGAAAAAGTGGTATGACAGATAACTTGATCACAACGCAGCAGTTGCGTCAGTAGATGTTTTGCCTGCTGCTTGGCCTGCCGCAAACACTCGTCATGCAGACCCGGCAAAGGAGCGATGTCGCCCCAACCCACACGGCCTTTCTCATCATACAAAGCCACCAACAACCCACGCCGCACCCCTTCGGGGCTTGCACCTGCGGGGCCTCTATTTGCAGAACCTTCTCTTGCAATCTGCGTGGTAAGAGGGCGACAAAGGGGCAACACATAACCATACAGCTGCACTTTTCTGAGGGATAACTTCATCGACCTGCTTAATGATACCGCTTTCGGTCATGACATGCGCAGGTGATTTTTCCTGTTTGAGTTTTTTTGTGAACGAAGATGAGCCTCAAGACACAACACTGACAAGCTCTTATCGCAGATGAACAAAAAAACTCAAACAGGAAAAATCACCCAAACCGAAACCCAACCTGACACCCGCAACAACACAATCAAGCCGAACAAAAGATATCCATTCTGAGGTATAATTTTGCCGTGTTTCGAAAAAAATCTTCTCTTTTGAGCAGTCGGCAGACGGCCCGTAGGCTGCCATGGATTGTGGTGACAATCGGCGCCCTACTGCAAGCTGGTTGCAATGCCTTTCCCCATCGCTTGCCCCTCACCAACCCCACGGCCCAACAAGCATTGCAAGCCTTGCACAAGCAAAAACAAGCCCGCAAACAGCTACGAGCACATCTGCAAGTACGAGCAACAGGCATCGCAGCAATGATGGGAACGCAAAACATCGATGTGTTGGTCCAACCTCCACGTTTGCTGCTCTCTTGGCGTTCATTCTTTGACCAACCTGCCCTAGTGGCCTCTTACAATGGCCAACAAGTTTGCCTGTTTGAACCATCTCAAAATCCACCCATCACCTGCCACGATGTGACGCCCCACGACACCTCTTGGCTACAAACCCTTCCTCTCAAGATGTCACCCCAACAGATATCGGCAGCTTTATTAGGTGTTGTCCCCAATGTGCAAAACAGCAAACCCATCGCCTTTGCATTGGACAAAAACGGTCGACAGCATCGCACTGTTTTACTGCACCCCAACGGCAATCGGTCCTTGCTACAGGCACATGTGTCCACCGGAGTTTTAACACGTTATGAACTACACGACGCCAAGGGTCGCATGCAATACCGAGTGGACTACGACATGTTGCAGCAACA
The DNA here is from genome assembly GCA_039030115.1 of Myxococcota bacterium. Classification (GTDB taxonomy): domain Bacteria; phylum Myxococcota; class UBA727; order UBA727; family JABDBI01; genus JBCCEX01. Next base: position 4,667 of record JBCCES010000025.1, on the reverse strand, counting down.
CAAACAGAACATGTTTCCTCAACGCATTCGCTTGCACACCCTCTTGGGGAAACGACAGATTCAATTGATTTTGCATCTCAAACAGGCCCAATGGAATGCTGAGCCCTTACCACCAAACGTGTTTGACCTGCATCAAGCAACACCTTCTTGCACCCCTTAAGTTGCAGCCCTGCCGTTTTCTCACTGCAAAACCTCAGCTAGCATTGTGAGTTATTGGGTAGTCACGTTATGCTAAAAGAGGGAAATTAGGGGCATTTGCCGTGGCTGTCTACGAATTCAAAGGGTTTGATCAACAAGGACGTGCTAAACAGGGCATACGCGAAGCGGATAGTCCGCGCTCTTTACGCACTGCCTTACGGCGAGAAGGCATTTTAGTCACCGAAATTCAAGAAGGAGATGAAAGCGCCCTTGAAGCCAAAAAGGGATGGCTCAACAAAAAACTGCGACTCTCTCTTCTGTTTGAGCGTATTACCGTTGAAGATCTCAGCTTAGTCACACGCCAACTCGCTACGTTGCTGCAAGCGGGTGTTCCCATGATTGACTCCCTCACAGCTTTGATTGAACAGGTGGAGAAAAAAAATCTCAAAAACATTTTTTCTCAAATCAAAGCTGAGGTGAACGAAGGAGCATCCCTGGCAGATGCCATGGCACGGCACAGCTGCTTTAGCAACGTGTTTGTCAACATGGTGCGGGCCGGCGAAGCCTCGGGAACCCTCGATGTGGTGCTGCAACGACTGGCAGACTTCACCGAAAGCCAAGCACAACTGCGCTCCAAAGTTATAGGAGCCCTCACGTACCCGTTGGTGATGATGATTGTCGCTCTGGTGGTGTTAGCGATTATTCTCACCACAGTGGTTCCCCGTATTACACGTATTTTCGAGCATAGTGATATGACATTGCCCTTTGTGACGCGCCTCATGTTGGGGGTGAGCAATTTTATGCAAAGCTACTGGTGGTTGTTGGTCATCGCATGCATAGCAGCAAGCTATGGTTTTTCACGTTGGAAAATCACCGAAAAAGGCCGAGCAAAATGGGATCGCCTCTGCTTGAAAGTCCCTGTGTTTGGCCCTATTATTCAAATGGTTGCTGTCGCTCGTTTTTCGAGAACCCTGTCTACACTGCTGTCTAGTGGCGTTCCCTTGCTGACCACGTTACAAATTGTACGCAATGTGGTTGCTAGCGAACCTCTCGAACAAGCCGTTGATGCCGTGCGCGACGCCGTGCGCGAAGGAGAAGACATTGCAACTCCTTTGCGCAAGAGCGGTCTGTTTCCCCCCATGGTGACACACATGATTGCTATTGGTGAACGCTCGGGCCAGCTAGAAGAGATGCTCACGCGCGTTGCCAACACCTATGAACAACGGGTCGACGGTCAAGTGAGCACCCTGACAAGTTTGCTAGAACCTATTATGATTGTGCTGATGGGAGGAATTGTAGGAATTATTTTGTTCTCTGTTTTGTTACCTATGATGCAGATGTCTAAGTTAGCACAATAAAAGTAAGGAGGAAAAATCATGTTGCAGCACATCAAACGATTATCACAAAAACACAGACTCCAGCGGCCGGTTAATGGGCCTTCTCAAAGCGCAGCGAGCGTAGCAGTTTTGAGACAACCTATGAGAGGGTTCTCCCTCATTGAAATTATGGTGGTGCTCCTGCTCATGGGTTTAGCCGGTGGACTTGTCACCACATATGTTACTCGGCAGCTTCATCAGGGTCGTGTGCGCGCCGCAACCACCCAGGTGCGATCGTTTGATAGCTCCGTAGAACTGTACAATCTCACCCACTACAAATATCCTTCAAGACTACAAGATCTGGTAGACAAAGGAATTCTAAAGGAAATTCCAAAAGACCCCTGGGGGAAAGACTACCAATACCAAGCCCCTGGCGAAGTGAATAAAAACAGCTTTGATATCTATACGATGGACCCCAACACAGAAAAGAAGATTGGAAATTGGGAAGCGGCTAAATAAACATACCTCCAGACTCAGCGGCTTTACGCTGCTGGAGGTGATGATCGCTTTACTCTTGGTAGCGCTGCTGATGAGCGTTGCCATTCCTACATTTAATAGCTACTCAGGTGTCAATTTACGCAAAAGCGCCAGCCAACTGCAAGGCGTTGTGCAAGATGTCTATAACCGCTCGGCTTTGTCAGGGGAAACTCACCGCCTGGTGTTCGACCTAGACAAACAAACCTTTTGGGTTGAGTTCACACCACAGCAATTTCTTTTGCCCGCCGAAAAGCAAGATCAGCAACAACTCAAAGAGGCCGAGCAAAAAGCCGAAGAGCAAGAAAAACGCCAAAAAGAGCAAAAAGAGAATGCATTGTTACCCGGCACACCCAAACGGGTGCGTTTCACAGCCATCGCCGACAAGTTGGGTTCTCCCAAACACTTTGAAAAAGGGGTGCGCATTGTCAAAGTATGGGCCGATCACCTGCAAGAGTGGATTGCGGCAGGCCAGGCCACTGTGACCTTTTTCCCCGATGGCTACGTGCAAAAAGCGTTTGTGATGCTAGAAGGAACGGCAGGCCAGCTCACAGTGGTCTTTGAACCCCTGACAGGCGAAACGCGCATTGAGACCAAAGAACCCTCTATTGACAAATGACGATGGAAACATGGTTTCAGTCAACCGTCTCAAGATTCTTATGTTAGTCTTATGCCCATGCATAGAGGCCCTCCACAAACACCTCACGATAGGCTCTTCAAAGAGGTGTTTTCTAATCCGGTGAATGCCGCCAGTGAGCTGCAGTCTCTGTTACCCAAGGCCGTGGTTAGCCAACTGGATCTATCATCGCTCACACTGCAGCCAGGTGAGTTTATTGACAAGGCGCTGCGAGCCAGGCAATCCGATCTCCTGTTTTCGGCAAAACTCAAGAGATCCAAGATGCGGCCAGCACTGGTGTACCTGCTGTACGAACATCTGTCGTCCCATCCGCGCGACCGATTTTTCCTGTTGCGCATTTTTATCTACCTAGGCCGAGTTTGGGAACAGTTTATGAAGCAGCACCCCACTGCCAAGCAACTGCCCGTCATTATTCCGGTGGTGCTATACCACGGTGCAGGGCGCTGGCGGGTTCCGGAGCGTTTTTCTAGCCTGTTTGCACTGGGAGCAAACAGCAGCATGGCCAAGTATATGCCCGACTTTAGCTATGAGCTGGAAAACTTGCAAGCTGTCCGGCAGCAAGAGTTGAGAGAACGAACGGTGCTGTCTCATGTAAAAGCAGCACTGTGGTTCTTTAAGTCGGCACGCAATGGGCAACAATTGCTGCAGCAGATGCAAGAGTGGCAGGAGGTTCTACAAAAACTGTTGGCCAGTCCGACGGGGATGGATGCGTTTATGACCCTGATGCGTTATTATATGGCTGTATCCGGTGATGCAAAATTGGCAACGGTGCAAAGGCAGCTTACAAAAGTGTTGGGCTCTCAAGCCAAGGAGGGTGTGATGACGTTGGCAGAAGCCTTGAGACGAGAAGGCGAAGTAAAAGGCAAAGCAGAAGGCAAGGCGGAAGGCAAGGCGGAAGGCAAAGCGGAAGGCAAGGCAGAAGGCGCGGTGCGCGCTCTGTTGACACTGTTCGACGCCCGTGGATGGAAGCTCACCAAGGCACAGCAGAGGCGTATTCAGACCTGCACAGATCTCTCCATTCTAGAGCAATGGGTGCGCAAAGCAGCAGTAGCCTCTTCACTCCAAGAGGTGTTTCGTCAAGGTTTATAGCCTGTTTACGGCACCGTTTCTCCCAGGTCAGGCAACGCCACAAGCCCTCGTGTTTCTCCTTTTTCAGACCACCCCGTGCGTAGATGATACGACTGCATCAAGGCTTCGTGCTCCCATTTAATTTGCTGCATCAGCATGCTGTGTTTGGCCCGCGAGTCAAAAGCAAGTAGGTGTTGCAACTCCTCCAATTGGCGTGTTTGAATGGCAGAAATCTCCGCCACCACCTGCATAACTTGCGTCTCCCCTTCGGCCTTGCGCATGGCACGCAGCAGCTCCGACACCTGCCTGGTTTTGTCTTTAGACCCAGTGATCACACCATGAGAACGCATGGCCTGCAAAATGCTATTGCGACTCTGTTGTTTCCAACGGCCAAAGTTCTCTTCAAACGATTCCCCTTGCTGTGTATTATACAACTGGCTAAACTCTCTATCTAAGCGACGATAATCAAACGTTAAGGTATCTATATCGCCATAAAAATCATCAATAAATTTGAGCTGATCCTCAAATCGCGCCGCATCAAAAACTCCCAGATCACTCAGCAGTTTTTTCCCTTTTTCAGCAAGCTCTTGCAACCGATCTACAGTGCCCATGACATTGCCCACAAGGCCACCCACAGAGCTAATAGCAGGGATCACCGATGTAAATATGGTGCTAATGACACCCAGTGCACCTGTACCAAAAAAGGCAATGGAGGGTTGAGCAATCAAGCAAGAGGCTACCACAACTTTCAGAACGCAATGCTTGAGCTTGCCCAATACAACCTCCTTTTTTGCCTCTATAAACACAACAAATAGTACATATAATATTATTCCTATTTTTAAAAAAAAATTCATAATCAATTGATTTATAGCATATTGATATCAAAAATCCAATTCAATATTAACTTACTCCAAAATTTCAATACATTTTCAGGCATAATAAGGACGAATCATCCAATACAAAAGAGGACCTGT
>JBCCES010000024.1:0-11410 GCA_039030115.1 Myxococcota bacterium | reverse complement strand
CGGAAACTCCCGTTGCAACGCCTATTCTATCGGGGTCGGGTTCAGACGTGGAGAAACAGAAAAAGGATGCTACAAGAGAATTGAAGTTCCAAACTAAACAGTTAATTCAGTCTATTAAAGTGAAAATGATTTCGGATATTAAAGATAGTTTTAATAGTCCAGGGGTGCTGGAGTATAAAAAAAATGGTAAATTATCTGATTTGGAAGAATGCATTAAAAAACTTTCTAAAGATGATTCTGCAGAAGATATTTCGATAACACTTGAAAATGCTAAAAATAAAACAGATGAAATTGAGTCTAGATGGACTTTGAAGTTTAAAAAAACTTTGAGCAAAAACCTTAAAGCGTTATCTAGCAAAATGGATGAGGCCATGACAGAATTGAAGCTTGCGGTAAAAGTTTTAGAAGCTGCTTCGGCATTGATGAGCAAAAACGATTGGAGCGAAGCAGAAAAAAGCATTGGAAAAGCTGCCCCTAAAATTCAGGATGTCAATTTGCGGGATCAGGCATATGCCTTAGAAGAAGCTGCTGAACATGTTGTGCGACAAGAGTGGGAACAGGCAAGAGCTGCACTGAAAAAAACGGGAATTTAGAAGCGGTGCCTTTGTGAAGTATGAGTTGATTTGTGTTGCGCGGACAGTCCTTGAAACGTGTACAACATGCAGCCCTCATCGCTGACATCCACTGTGCAAAAGCCCTCTTTTAGCAGCCGATCTAACTCTTGCTGCGACTGCTGCAGGGAGAGTCCTGTTTCGAGAGATACCATTTGCACGGTGACGGTGCCCTGGCTGTTTTTGGCTAGGTGCAAAATGCGGTTGTCAATGCTGTTGGTTTCAGGTTGATGGTCTTGTGATTCAAACCATGAATCCATCAGTACACCCATGTTTCGTGTTGTGCTGCTGAAGGCATTGGCCTCTTGAACCAAAAGAGGCATTTGCAGCATATCTAAAAATGTACCGATTCCAAAAAGGCCCCATGTCATGAGATACAGCATTCCTGAGATAGGCCTCCCCAAATAAAAACGATGCAATCCGGCAAGAGGAGAAAACATCCCTGTGGCGCATAAAATATAACTGACTGTTAGGTTTTTTTCATTTTTCATTTTCTTATTAATTGCTCAATAAAGTTTGCAGTTTCAATGCAAGAGAAATTTGCCCTGTAACACGAATTTTGCCCTGCATAAATGCCATGGTAGGATTGAGCTTGTCTTCTACCAATAAAATCCAATCTTGGGGGTTTTCTACGGTAATGGTGCATTGAGGGTGGGGAAGGGTATTGCCTTGCTGAATCCAGTTGGAAGATTGTGTCAGGTCCACTGACCACTCTTGTTGACCAATGCGAAATAGGTAAGAGGCATTGATGCGATGCGCCTTTTCTGCTGTGAGACGCTTAGAGACTTCCTCAAAAGTTTGTGTGACCTGTTTTTCCATGCTGCTACCCTTGTGTTGATGCGTTACTTTTAGTATAAACGTGTTGTTTTATCTGGGTCAACTCGTTGCTGGAATATTGTAAATAAAAAAGGGGTTTTGTGTGATTGCTTTTGATCAGCCTGTTGTTCAAGGAACGCTTGTGCGTCGTTACAAGCGATTTTTGGCCGACGTGCAATTGCAAGAGCCGGACAAAGAGACAGTCGTGACAGCCCATGTGGCCAATACGGGAAGCATGTTGGGATTGTGTGATGTCGGCAACAAGGTGCTCATGAGTTATGTTCCCAGTCCTAAGCGACGCCTGGCTTACAGCCTGCAAGCCATTCAAGTGAAGGGCGTATGGGTGGGTTGTAATACCCAATTGCCTAACCGTTTGGTGCAGCAGATTGCTGAAAAAGGCAATTTTGCTGGATTTTGTGGGTATGAAAGCATCCGTAGGGAGGTGCCTTACGCTCAAAACAATCGTTCTCGCATCGATTTGTTGCTGAGCAAGCACCATCAAGGCAAGCCCGACCTGTTTGTGGAAGTTAAAAACGTGACGTTGCGGCAAGGGGATGTAGCCTGTTTTCCCGATGCCGTCACACAACGGGGACAAAAACATTTGCGTGATTTGATGGAAGTCGTTCAACAGGGTCATCGAGCAGCTTCTGTTTTTGTGGTGCAGCGAACCGATTGCACCCACTTTGCCCCTGCATGCAACATTGATCCCGACTATGCAGCTGGATTGCGGTTAGCGCAGCAGGCAGGGGTATCTGTGTGGTGTTTTGTGGCACAAGTGACTTCCAAAGGAATTCAACTACAAGGGCAATTGCCGGTGCATGTGTGAATGGAGATGGGTGCATGACACAGGTTGTACGTCAGAGACGTTTGTATGAGAAACAGGTATTGGTTATTTGGGTTCTCAAAGGATTTTGTGCGATGGCATTGGGGGCAGCGGCCTTGCTGTTTGTTGCTTGGGTGCGTATAGAAGGCACGCGCTTAGGCTATGATATCGCCTTGTTATATGAGCAGAAACAACAGTTAAAAGACCAAAAGAGGTTATTGCTGTTGGAAATCCATACGCGCAAGCGTCCTGCCCACTTGTACCCCTTATTGCAGAAACGTTTGGGGTTGACATCACCTGCATTGGGCCAAATTCAATTGAAAAAAAATTGAAAACCGCCTATTTTATATTAAGCAATAACATGGGGATTCATTTATGAGTAGAAACAATCTAAAAATCCTCTCGAAAAGTCCGTTTTTTGAGGGAATTGAACGGCCTGTTCTAGAAAAAATTTCTTCCAATTTGAAGCCTGTTTTTATTTCAGGTGGAGAAATTCTGTTTCATCAAGCACAGCAAGGAGATTGTGCCTATTTGCTGGTATACGGACGTTTGGAAGCTGTTGAGCAATCGGCTTATGGAGAGAAAAAAAGAATTGCACATATTGGGCCTGGTGAAAGTGTGGGTGAAATGGCTTTGCTGGCACGGGCTCCTCGCTCGGAAACCGTGAGAGCTTTGCGAGATAGTCAACTGCTTGAGTTGCATAAGGAGATGTTTCAACAATTGATTGAGCACCATCCCCAGTCAATTGTTTTACTTGCACGTAACTTAATCAAGCGGTTGCACAGGAGAGATTCTGCGGCTCGTCATGTCGTTGGAATTAACACGATTGCACTTGTGTCTGCAGGAGGGAGCAGTCAAGCATTGCAACCTTTTGCTCGGCGTTTAGTACGTGCTTTATCTCGAGAAGGACCAACTCTTTATCTCACGAGTGAAATCATGAAACAGCACAAAAGTGCAGCAGCGAGATCCTGTCTTCAAAAAACCATGAGTGCAAGTAGCATGGGTTGGCTGATGCGGCAAGAAGAAAAGTACCGTTTTGTCGTGTATCAAGCGGATTCTCGTTTGTCTAACTGGACCCGATTGTGCATTCGACAGTCAGACAGAACATTGCTGGTGGGTCGGGCTTTGAGTCGATCCCATTTAAATACTGTTGAAGATTTTCTCATGTCTTATCAGCTGGATAGTACAAGACAGCAAACAGATCTCGTGCTGATTCATGCGGATCCTTCTATTTTACCAAGCAATACAAAACAGTGGCTGTCTACGCGTCGGGTTCGCATGCATCACCATGTGCATATGCAAACTGAGGAGCATATGCAACGTCAGGTACGTTTATTAACACAAGGGTCCATCGGTCTGGTGCTTGGTGGTGGAGGTGCTCGTGGGTTTTCTCATTTGGGTGTTGCTCAGGCTCTTCAAAAAAACAGAATTCCAGTAGATGTTCTTGGTGGCACAAGTTCCGGTGCGTTGGTTTCTGCAAATCTTGCTATGGGAAAGAGTGCTGAAGATATTTTACATCAAGCTGAAGAGATTTTTCAAAAGCAAAGCCCTCTTCGGAAAAACAGTATTCCACTCGTCTCTTTTTTTGATGGAAAGCCCATTGAAAGAATTTTTGATGATCTGTTTTCTGATGTAAATATTGAAGATTTGTGGACAAATTTTTACTGTGTTTCTTGCGATTTGGTGACCAATCAGAAAGTGGTGCATCGGCAAGGGTCCCTCAAAAACGCTTGTTTGGCAAGTATGGCTATTCCGGGTCTATTTCCTCCGATCATGATGCAGGGTCAGTTGTTAATAGACGGGGGGATATTAGATATTTTACCTACTGCTGTGATGCAAAATATAAACGAGGGTCCAAATATCGTTGTGGATGTTTCTCCTCAATTTGGTTTGGAATTGAGTCCCCTGCAAAAACGGATCCCCTCCACCAAAGATTTTGTCATGGGCTGGTTGCAACGTAGCAAAAAATTAGCCTCTTTCAATATTATCAGCATTTGGGTAAGAGCTTTGTCGCTCACATGGGCCATGCAACGTCGTAAAGCACAAAGAAAAACCGATCTGTTTTTGCAACCTCCTTTAGGAAACCATGGATTATTAGACTTTTCTCATTTAGACAAGCTTGTAAAAATTGCATACAAGTATGCAAAAGTCCAATTACAGTCTTGGAAACGAAGATATCAATCGGCAGCAACCGCTATCGTTGACTCTTCCAAACGGCGTGCCGTAAAGTGAGTTCAGTGGTACGGGGCATTTGAGGACCTGTAACGGGGTGTAGCTCAGTTTGGTAGAGCGCTTGGTTCGGGATCAAGAAGTCGTAGGTTCAAATCCTGCCACCCCGACCAAAGCAGCTGTAAGGAGCCCAGATGGCGGAATTGGTAGACGCGCTAGGTTCAGGTCCTAGTGAAGCATTGGCTTCGTGGAGGTTCGAGTCCTCTTCTGGGCAGGTTTTGTTGTTTTGCCATTTTATTGATGGGCGCATAACTCAGCGGTAGAGTGCTACCTTCACACGGTAGAAGTCGCTGGTTCGAACCCAGCTGCGCCCACCAGTGGGTCCGTTCCCACCAGTGGGTTTGTTCCCTCCAGTGGGTCTGCCCCCACCACTGCATTTTTACACACTGCAATGAGGAGACAGGTGAGGGGTATGGCGAGGATAAGGCCAAGAAATCCTAAGAGTTTTCCCCAAATTGAAATCGACAACAACAGCAGTGCAGGGCTGAGGCCAGTTGATTTCCCTATGATTTTAGGGGTCAGCAATGTATCTTGCAAAATTTGAACCACCGCAAAGACCATAAGTACCAAGGTCAAAAGTGTTAGAAAAGAGTGACCTGTTTCTAATGTCTGTAGCCCTGTTAGCAAAGCTGCGGGAACAATTCCAATCAAGGAGAGATAGGGAACCATATTGAGCAGCCCGACAAATCCTCCCAAGCTGGCTGCCAGAGGAAGTCCTATTAATTTGAATCCAATGGTAAAGAGCGCCGAAAGGATGATGCAGATATACATCTGCGCACGAAAATAGCGATGCGTCATTTTTTTAAAAATGTATATAATCTCCTTTAATTTTGCATTTATTTTTTCAGGGAAGAAATGATCCAAGTTATTTTTTATCTTTTCAAAATCAATCAGGATAAATGTTGTGTATAGAATAATAACCAAAGCCCCCATGACACCTAACACAAGGCCGATGACACTTGAAAACACACTCCAGACTCCGGGGAGAACATGTTGTGTAATTGTTTGTAATATGGCGACCGATTCTTGCTGTTGTAAAAGGTGAGTGATATTTTGTTGAGAAATATAAGTTTGAAATTGCTCTAGCAGGTGGGGAGGAAAAAAAGCTTTTGTCTTGAGAAGGATCTCTTTGTTGTTTAAAAAATTCTCAAGCAGTACTCCTGAGTGGCGTGCCTCGTTGACAATCAGGTCTAAAACAAGGGCACTGCAAACGGTCAGTGCTGTAACAATGCTTAGCAGAGTGCACAATACGGCAATGGTACGGTTGGGAATTTTTTGTTGCACAACATTGACAAGCGGATTAAGAAGGTAGGCAATGACAAGCGCAATGCAAAATGGGGTGAGGACATCTTTTAGATAAATGGCCAGCCACACAACTCCTACAAGTGAGATCACTTTTATGCTGGAGCGAATGGTTCGGTCAACAGGAGGTAAAACTTCGTTCGTGGGCATGCTGACACAGTACATGAGTTTCAAGGCTTTTTCACAGTTTCCTCATGAGTTGGTATGATCAGGGCAATGAATCCATGGCATGCATCTTTATTGGGAATTGTTCAGGGGTTGACAGAGTATTTGCCCGTTTCATCCAGCGCACACTTGGTGATTGTTCAGGCTGTTTTACATCTGAACGATACCTTACAGCAGCAGGAGATATTTCTCTTTGATGTATTAGTACAGTTAGGGAGTGTTGTTGGGCTTGTGGCCTATTTTGCTCGTGAATGTTTTCATCATTCTCCCACCCATTTGGTTCAGGCAAACCAAAAGGGGATAGGTGTGCTGCGTTGGGTTTTGCTGGGAGTGTGGCTAGCCACTGCCTCTTTGCCAGCGGCTGTTGTTGGATTGCTTTATAAGAGCCGTATAGAGTCTCTGTTTACCTCGAGTAAGATGGCTTGCGCACTACTGATCGTGACGGCACTTTTGTTGTGGTTGGCCGAGTGGCGTGCGACTGCCCAGGCAGCTGCCCAGAAAGTGTTCTTGTCTCACGTGCCCTTGTGGGCCGCCTTGTGTATGGGTTTAGCACAGGTATTGGCTTTGTTACCTGGCGTGAGTCGCTCGGGGTGTACCATTGCTGCTGGCATGCTTGTGGGTTTGGGTCGACCGACTGCTGCCCGTTTTTCGTTTCTGATGGCCATTGTGGCACTGACTGGTGCGAGTTTTGTCTGCTTGCCGCAGTTGTTTGCTGATAGGTTGTTGTTGCAACGCATGGCTTGGCCTTTGTTGGTGGGGTTTAGTACAGCGGCTTTGACAGGTTATGTCGTGGTATTTTGGTTTTTGCGTTTTGTCAGGCGCAATAGCCTGCGGCCCTTTGCTTTATATTGCCTGCTTTTGGCCCTTGTGGGTTTGCTTTTTTTCCCATAAAGTGGCCACTATGTAACCTGCTAGCGACAGCAACAAGGCAGGCAGAGGGTTAACATCTTGATGTGCTTGTGTTTGCAAGAACGTAGCAAAAAAGCCAAATAATCCCAATAGGGCCGAGGTCCAAGCAGCCTGTGTATACACCTGTTTTTTGAAGAGACAGGCCATGATGGGAACAAACAGACAACTCACCGACAGCGTGTAGCTTAGAGTCAGAACTTCTAATACGCTATTGGCCAAGGGCGCCAGCAGCAATGCTGTAATTCCTACAATGGCCGTGACAAGCCGTGACAATTTAATGTTGCCAGCTTGGCCAAAATCGTACACCACGTTGGAGGCCATGGCGCACAATAGGGAATCAGCTGTGGAGCTGACCGCTGCAAGCAGTGCACACAGCATGGCACAAGACAGCAAAGGGTTTCCTAAACTATCCATGAGAAGAAGCAGCGGGTGTGAGGTGGGTTGCTGTGTTGCAGGTAATAAGTCGCGCGCCAATAAGCCGAAGTATAAAGGGAGCAGTGCCAATAAAATAACAGCAATTGCCGCAATCAAAGCGGCAAGCAAGGCACAACGTCTGTTTTTGCTGGAAAAAAAGCGTTGGGCTAAGTCTTGCTCAATCAGTGCGTAGCAGGCAGGCATAAGTAGCACACTTTGCCACTTGTGCCAAGGAACCGTAGCTGTTGTCCCTGCGCGTGTACTCACCCACACATGGGCTGATGCCGTGTGAAGATTGCCGACCCAACAGATGCCTAAGGTTGCAAGCAATGCAGCTACAATAATGCCTACTTGCAACATGTCGGTTGCTACAACAGCTCGTAGACCTCCAAACAGCGTGTAGATAATGAGTGTTCCCCATAAAATGGCCATGAGCCAAAGGGTCCATTCGCCTGCAATGGGGCTTAAAATTTTTTGCGATGCAACAACTTGTCCTGTGAGAAGACCTCCCAGGGTTGCCACCGACAGCAACGAGGCGAATCGACGCAACATTTTGGAGCCATAGTGCGTTTCAAACAATTGGGCCGTGGTACATAGGTTGAGTTCACGTAAACGCCCAGCAACGCCAAACCCTAAAATCAAAAATCCCAACCCCATCCCTGCACTGTAAAACAGCCCCACAATGCCTGAGGTAAATGCTTCTTGACTGGTGCCAAGCATCATGCCGGCACCAATTTGTGTTGCCACAAGGGTTAACGACAAAGGCAACCAACCCAGTTGGCGATTGGCTAGAAAATAGTCCTGCTTGTTGTTGGAGCATCGACCAGCCCATAGCCCTAAGGCGCCGCACACAGCTACGGTAAAAACAAGAGCGACAGTTAGCAAAGACAGATCAACTGTGCGCATACAATTCCTTTGTTACATACAATCAATCCATTTATTCTACCATAAGATGCGCGCCCTATTCTAAAGGCATGCAGTCGTGTTCGTTGGCTTCGTTGGTTTGCCCTGGCGTAGAACCTTTTATAGATGGAGAGTGGCAAAAGCCGCTAGGAGAATCGGCTGCATCAGGTGCAATGCGTTCGATGCTAATGCCCTCTTCTGGGTTGGGAATGTGTCCTGAATAGGAAGAAACAATGCGCCCTTTGGGGTCTTGCAAGGCGATGGTTTGCGTGCCTGCATTGCTTAAGGAACCACATAATTGAGAGGTTTTCATGCGGTGCACTTTCCAATTGGGTAGGTTGGGATATTGGGTTGGATCAAATCGATTTCCTGCCAATACCAACGGTGTATTGGGCTGCAAGAGTTGATTGCCGGGCAGAGCAGGAATAGGGCAAGAACGAATAGGCTCGTTTTCTTCATCCAAGAGAGCAATGAAATAACCTTCCAGGTTGATAGGCTCGTTGCCGTAGTTCAACAATTCTACAAATTCTGCTTCCCATTCCACTCCTCCTGCTTGAACATGGGGATTGATCATGATTTCGTTGATGGCCACCGCAGGCAAGGTTTCGGTGGTAAATGTCCCTGAATCCATAGCCATGCGCCCGTTGGCGTCTTGTGCAGTCACCACAAATTGATAGGTTTTTCCTAATTGTAGCCCTTTGATATTGATTTTGTGGTCAAACTGGGGTTGTTCCTCGTTTTTGACAATTTGTAATGTCGCCTGTTTTCCTACTACAGGGCAGGATTGGCCTAGGCAGCCAAAATCTTGTTGTTCTAGACCAAACCACACCTGACTTGAGGAGGGCTTATTTGTTGCAAAGCGAATGACAGCACTGTTTTGCATCGCTACAGTTTGTACGGGTGACAAAACGACATGGGGTGTTGTGTCGCAGTGGCTTGCTGTTGTAAAGGCAACGCTCTCTTCTTGCAACGCCATGCCGCCATCGCCTGTCAATTGCGGGGTAAATACAAAACGATACGTTGTATTGGGTCTCAATCGTTCACACCCTTGTGGGGGGCCAGAGAGAAAAACAGTCAACTCTGTCCGGTCGGCATTTTGTTGTATGAGTTGCAAACGGTCGCTTTCGTCTTGCATATCAGCCAATAGCAAAATTCCCGTTTGCAAACTTGCTGGGGCAATGGGATCGGAAAAGACAAAGTGAAAAGAGGTTCTGTCGGGTGAAATGTTCGGGCCGTCTACTCCATGAATGTCATGCTGCAACAGCTTGGGTCGATTGGGACGTGTTTGAAACAGATAGGTCAGGTCTGTTTTTATCCCTTCATTATTAATCATGGGATTCCCCCTGAGGTCGCGCACGTGAGATGAAACCATTACACCATAGGTCACACCTCCTAGAAGTGGCTTTTTGGGCTTCACGACAAGGGTGCTGTTTTCCACCAGATTCACATCGATTTGCCGGAGCAGTTTTTCATGAGCATCGCTCAGTTTGCCATTGGCAAAGTCTTTGATGAACTCAGGGGTACGCAGGTGTTCTTGTTTGAGTAGGATCACATTTTGTGCGTTGATGGTTTTGGGATCGAGAGACTCGGAAAAATGTAAATGGAGTGTCTGCTCACCCCCTATAACGAATCCTGGAGGAGATACCTGCACTAAACGTGGAGCATGCAGATCTCCTTGCAATGAAGATTGACAAGCCCATAGCAGCATAAAACCCATGCCCATGCACATTGTGGACGCAAAATTTTGCTTTGAGCTTTTCTGACGCAGAAGTGCAAAGTACTTTTGAGTAATCGATTTCATCTGTTTCTCCTATGATGCTGTAGCTGCTGAGAAAACCACCCACCGGTTAATCGATCGAGTTGCGCTGTGAGATGCATGATGGCTAGTTCTTGCTGCATGCGTTTTTTTTGATTTTTTGGCGGCTGCAGTTCCAACTGCAGTTGGATTTTGCGCCGATCAAAGTAGATTTTTGTCACCTGTTGCAACGCTTTTTGTTGCAGTTCCCAGTGGCTTGCTGTTTGGCGAGCAACATGCAGTTCTTGCGGATTAAAAATCAAATGACCCAATTGCCACTGCGTTTGGATGTCCCACTGCCACTGCATGGAATCCTTTGTGTAAAACACGTCTGCATCGCCTACCTCTTCGCGTACAGAAGTGCCTGTGTCGTTGTCTTGCCCAAAGCGCACATCGAGTTTGGGTAACCACGGGGCTTGACGCACTCGGTTTTGCCAAGAGCGTGTTTGATCCATGTGCGTTCGGGTATGCCCAATGGCCTGTTTTTGCACTTGTTGAATTGTGGGTTCATTTGCATAAGAAGAGAGAAGAGATTGGATCTCTTTATCTGATTTATTGAGACGTAGACCGCTTTTTGATTGTGTTCGGGCAAAGAGACTTTGTTGGCAAAACAATAGGGCTGCCATACAACATACACACTTGTAGGTGCATTTACTTTGCCATGCTGTTTTCACGGCTGCCTCCTGCTGTTGGGGAGCTTGGCAAGCGCTTTCAAGAGCGCTTGAGCTTGCAGGTGCTGTGCCCAGCAAGTCAATTTGTGATCCAATTTCTTACCTTGGCAGGGTTTATGTAATTGCCGAATGGCTTGGCTGCTGTATTGCAATGCAGTGAGATGTTGCCTGACGCGGGTTTGGTGCAATTGCGCGGCTGCATTGTGTCGTTTGCCCGCAAGAAGTGCGTCGAGTTTCCAGTGCAGGCCCACTGTAAAAGCGTGCTGTTGGCCTTGTTGCAGTTGCTGTGTGGATTCGTAAGCAGGATTTTGAACGGTCGAGACCCCTTCAAAGGGTAGGGTGTCGCTGTTGTGAATGAGTTGGCTTGGATCAGATGTGAGCACTACCCATTTTTTGGGGTTGCTTTGCGAGGGTCGATAACGATAACTTGCTTGCAATTGGGGCAGCAAAAACGATGCAATCGCTCTTGTGCTTGGATGATGCATGTAGGCATGCACGGGCAAACCGGTAGATAAAAGCCATACGGCAGCCGTTGCACAAGGGGGTGCGATGCGCTTACATTGAAAAGAAAAAGGAGTTTTTTCATGGCAATTGTTGATTTGCGTGATAAGACGGCTGTCGTCACCGGTGTGACAGACAACATAGGATTTGCGTGGAGCATTGCGAAGGCTTTGGCTGCTGCCGGAGCCCAAGTGGTGTTGAGTAGTCATCCACGTGTCTTGCCTATTGTGAAGCGGTTTTTGGAAGGGGAGCGTTATGCCGAAAGCCGTTT
>JBCCES010000023.1:0-11498 GCA_039030115.1 Myxococcota bacterium | reverse complement strand
GCTGGCAAGAGACAAAAATCAAGTGCAACAGGTGGTCAAGGAGATTAGTCAACTAGAGCATGAGTGTGATCGCATGACACAAAAGCTGCGATTTCGTTTGACGCAAAGCGTGTTTTTGCCTGTGGAACGTCGCGATCTCTTTGGGCTGTTGCACCATATGGATGACATTGCCGATGCGGCAGAGGATATTGGTGTGCTTCTTTCGTTGCGTTGGATGGAGTTGCCGCAGCAGATGCAAGAGTGCTTTCGGGATTTTTTAGAAAGTGTGTTGCAAACGGTGCAGGAGTCGAAAAATGTTGTTGATGCATTGGA
Source organism: Myxococcota bacterium (assembly GCA_039030115.1). Lineage (GTDB taxonomy): Bacteria > Myxococcota > UBA727 > UBA727 > JABDBI01 > JBCCEX01. The sequence continues at coordinate 11,186 of JBCCES010000023.1, read as the reverse complement.
AGAGCTGTTTGAATCGGGGTTTTCTGGACCTGAATCAAAAGCTGTTTTAGATCAAATTGATGCCATTGCTAAATTGGAACATCAGGCTGATAAAAGGCAAGAGGTGTTTGGGCGTGAATTATTTGTTTTTGAAGATGAGTTGAAACCAGCTGCTCTGTTTATGTGGTTAAAAATAGGTGCTAAAATAGGCGACTTAGCAAATTGCTCTGAGCAGATGGTAGGTCATGTTCGTTTTATGCTTTCTCCAAATTAATTGAAATGGAATCCACCATTATCCTGTTGACGGCAGCTGTTGCTTGTGGGCTGTATCTTTCTTGGAGCATTGGAGCCAATGATGCTGCCAATTCCATTGGTGCCATTGTGGGAAGCAAGGCATTGCGCATTGGGCAGGCCATTGCTTTGGCGTCTGTGTTTGAATTCGCGGGCTCTTTATTGGCTGGCCACGGGGTGTCTCAAACCATTCAGCGGGGCATCGTCGACCCGAGCCAATTTGCTTGCTGCCCCATGCAGTTTGCGCAAGGGATGGTGATGGCCTTGCTGGCAACGGCTTTGTGGTTACAGTTTAGCAGTCGGCAAGGGATTCCTGTGTCTACCACACACAGCGTTGTGGGTGCGGTGTGTGGATTTGCTCTCGTTGCCTTGGGGCCTGCAGCAGTTCATTGGAACGTCGTTGGTAACATTGTGGCCAGTTGGTTTGTCTCTCCTGTTTTGGGAGCAGCTGTTGCCTTTGCACTGTTTTTGTTGGTTCGTCGTTTGCTGCTGCAATCCGCCTGTTGCGTGCAAGCGCTACGTCGATACGTTCCGATTTTAGTTGCGTTGGTTTTGAGTGTCATGTTGCCTCTTGGTCTGGGTAAATCCTTGGCTGCCCTGTGGGAGCTTTGGCAAGCTGTGTTGCTGTGTCTGTTTGTATCTTGCGTGGCCATGGTGTTGAGCAGGTTTGTTTTAAACAGGTACTTGTCTCGACATCGACAGGCTCCTGTTGCGCCCGCGACACTAGTAGAACAAGTTTTTGCGCGTTTGCAACTGCTCACCGTTTCGTTTTTGGCCTTCGCTCACGGCAGCAACGATGTAGCCAATGCTGTTGGCCCCATTGCTGCTGTGGTACATGTCGCTCAATTTCGTCAAGTCACTGCCTTTGCTGTTGTTCCCTGGTGGCTGTTGGCCATGGGAGGGGTAGGCATTGCAGTGGGTCTGGCCACCTATGGTCGACGGGTTGTGGCGACTGTAGGCAGCAACATCACACACATGACACCGACGCGAGGCTTTTGTGCTGAATTTGCAACAGCTTTGATCACGTTGGTAGGGAGTCATTTGGGTCTGCCTTTGTCTAGCACCCAAGTGTTGGTGGGAGCTATTGTGGGTGTCGGTTTGGCTCGTGGTGTTGCAGGTCTCAACAGCCATGTCATTCGTCGCATCATGCGTTCATGGGTGTTTAGTTTGCCTGCGACTGCGTTGCTATCTGCTGCGCTGTTTGTGGTATTGCAGTTTGTGTTGCAGTTTTTATAGGCTACTCAGAGGGCGAATAGAGCAGCATATTCACGAGGTTTGTTATTTGAGACCTTGGCATCTTTTGGGTGACGGAGGATTTTTGAGTTGCATCGTTGTCGTAGAGTCTTATAACCTTAACAAGGGTTCAATTTCTGCGAAATATTCTTGTGGGGGTCTTTCGTTTTGCGATCATATGGAATGAATCCCTTGCTAAATGGGTTGCTTTGCTGCAAGAAGCAAGTGTGTTTAATGGGTTGGATAAAACGGTGACATAGAAAGGGTAAAAACAGTGGCAATTAATCAAGCGGTCGTTTCATTTGTGTTTGTGGATTCTCAGGCTCGGCAAGGAGATGTAGAGGCGCAGAATTTACTGAAGCCTCGCAAGGCTTCGCAAGATGCAGCAGGCTGGGATTTGGTGGCTGCAAACAGGCAGCCCATTGTTCTTCAAACTGCTCAGCGGGCTTTGGTTCCCACGGGGATTGCTTTAGCCCTTCCAGTTGGCTATGAAGCTCAAGTGCGCCCTCGGTCGGGTTTGGCTCTCAAGCACGGTGTGACATGTCTCAACGCCCCGGGTACCATTGATGCCGATTACCGAGGGGAAGTTGGTGTGATTGTCATCAACCTTGGTCAAGAGAGTTTTACAATTGAGCGTGGTATGCGGATTGCGCAATTGGTTGTAGCAAATGTTTGTCCTGTGGTTTGGGAGCACGTGCAGGTGTTACCTGATTCTACACGTTCTGGCAGTGGTTTCGGTTCTACAGGGTTGTACGCCGGCACTTCGGGGGCAAAGTCATGCGTATGAATATCCCCACGCCCAACGGACCTTGTTTGATTATGCTGGATTTTGACGGGACCCTTGTCCCTTGGAATGTGTCTCCCACTGCAAAGGTCATGGTCTCTCCTAGATTGCCGGGTTTGCTGACGAATTTGCAGCAGGCGGGGCATATAGTTGTCATTGTAACAGGACGACCTCAACCTGTGGTGTGCAAACTTCTTGCTCCTGCTCGTGTACCGGTTGTTGGGTTGCATGGTGCCCAATGGCCTGGAAAACCTTTACCAGCGCGAAATCCTTTTTTAGATACGGCTTTACAGCAGTTGCAGCAGCTTCAACACCATTTTCCGCAGTTGCGTATAGAAGACAAGCAGGTTCTTGCATCGGGGCATTGGGGGCAGGTTCCCGTGGGGCAAAAGCAAACAGCAGCTCGCGCTGTTGTGAAAACGCTGCAGACGTTGGCCCGTCAGTCTCTTGAGGGACCTGATCGATTGTCGTTGCTGGGGGGGCACAATATGATGGAATTGCGCCCCGATTGCGCCAGCAAGGCGTTGTCTGCTGCTCGATTGCTACAACAGCATCCTCATTTGCACCCCGTTTTCATTGGTGACGATTTAAGTGATGAAGAGGCCTTTGTCCAGTTATCTAAATTGCCTGTACCTTCAACGACGGTGCGCGTGTGTGCTCATGCAGATGTACAAACAGCAGCAACATATCGTTTGGCAAAGCCTGCAGATGTACATGCTTTTTTGAGGCAGTTATTTCAAAATGATAAATAATATTCTTGAAAAATCCAACGCTCTTTTCTCTTAATCTAGATAGCGTTATATATTGCAGACAAGTTTGTTGTTTTTGGAATTATTTTAAAATATCGCTAAACGTGTTTTACAACTTGCTAAATCAAACTTTTTTTCTATAAATAAAACATGATGAGAAAAAACAATAAAAAAAGTCTGGCTACTTTGTTGGTTTTTGGGACAGCCGTTTTTTTAGGGGCTTACCTTGTAAACATAAAACTTTTAGCCAGTGAAGAGATGCGAGAGCCAGAAATAGCCAAAAAGAGTGATGAAACTGTTACGCAACAATTGCCCTGGTGGAAACAATGGCAGCGCATGCGCTTGACCCCTCTTCGTGGTTGTGGATGATGTTTTTACACTGTTTCCTTGAGCTTTTGTAGAACTTGGCGTAGATCTTCCCACACTTCTCGCTTTTTACTGGGGCTGCGCAAAAGATAAGCAGGATGAAATGTAGGCATGAGGCAAACACCTTCATATGTAGACCAGGAACCTCGTAATTGTGACATGCTTCGGTTGGTGCGTAATAGACACTGGCAGGCATAGCGGCCTAAAGCCACAATCACTTTGGGTTTCAAGATAGACAATTGCTTTTTCAGAAAAGGTTCGCAGGCTCGTACTTCGTCTGGTTCTGGGTCTCGGTTGTCGGGTGGGCGGCATTTGATCACGTTACAGATGTACACATCTTGTCGTTTGAGTCCCATAGCTTCAATCATGCGAGTGAGTAGTTGCCCTGCTCGACCGACAAAAGGTTCGCCTTGAGCGTCTTCAGCAGCTCCAGGAGCTTCTCCTACAAAAACCACCTGTGCCTGAGGATTGCCCACGCCAAAAACAATATGGGTACGGTGAGAGCAGAGTTTGCACCGCATACAATCGCCAATTTTTTCTTGTCGTAGTTGGTCTAGTTCCCCCTGGGTTTTGGAGGCTAGGTTGAGTAGTGACTCAGGAGCAGATTCTGTTGGGGTGGGAGCATGATTCATGACTTGTTGTGTCTGTTTGTTGCAGGCGTGAGCGCGAGGTACAACCGTATACCCGCAGTCTTGTAGGTTTTGTAGTTGCGCCTTCATGCTACGCGTTATCTGAACAATTTGCAAGGGAAGATCTTGTGTGGGTTTCATGCCAGAACTCATTAGTCAGATTGCTCCTGTTCTTGCTTTCTTGTCAATACCAAGACCTCTTCTAATCGTGCTAAATCAACAGCGGGAACGAGTTGCGCTTGGAGATATACGCCATCTTTCGTGGGTGTTGTCGTTTGCACGGTGCCCACGGCCAAGCCTTTAGGAAAACCGGGAGCAAAATCTGACGTCACGCCTGATGTCACAACGGTATCTCCGGCGTGTACAGTGTCTAAGCGATCAAAGTCTTCTACGTGAAGCCCATACTGTTTTGTGCCCCCCATTCCACGAGCCATGCCTCGGGCTCGGGTGCTTTGTACCATAACGTCTACCGTGCTGCCCGGAGCTGAAATCAAAAGAACATGACTGCAGGTTTTTGCCACGATAACTATTTGACCAACAATTCCATGAGGGCTCACAACACAGTCTCCCACGTGTAGCCCATGTTGGTGCCCCCGGTTGATCCGCAAGAGGTTTGATACGGGAGCAGATTTACGACCAATGACTTGAGCCCATACAGCGTGTGAGCTTTCCGTTTTTTGTCGTGCATCTAAAAGGAGTCGTAGTCGTTGGTTTTCTAAAACTTGTTCAGTGAGGGCAATTTGAAGTGATGCGGCATGCTGTGCTTGTTGTTGCATCTGTTTCCACTCGTGGGCAGAGTGCAGAGTGATGCGCCAGCGTTCCCACTGAAGGCGACGATTGCGAAACCATTTTGCTATGGGTTGTTGCAGTTTGGCTGACGCATCCATGAGCCAGCCCGATGATCTTTCGCGAAAATGTTGCCTGGAGCGTTCGTAATGCAGAAGGACGAAAGGAGAAAGGAGTAGCAGGCTGATAACCAACGTTCGCTTGACCCGAGGCGAGAACTGTCGCACTCCCTCCTCCCATAAGTTTTTGCCTTGCTAGACCCTCGCTCGTGACGATCTTGAACAGGCTCTAGGAAGTTCGGTTTGCTTCCTGTGAAAGTTTGGAAAACTCTTTATGCAATTTTAAGACGGCAAAGGCCCAGATGGCAACGATGATCATCAAACAGACTCCTGCATAAGGCGCAATGATCCCTATGGGGCCAATAGTTACAAGCATGACCTGTTGCAACAAAGCACCACCAGATTTTCCAAAACGGCCACCAACAACATCCACCGCTGCCTTTCCTTTGCTTTTGGATTCATCATCCAACGGAATATAAGCCATCTCTTTTGTGGGGTCGAACAACGAATATTTGATGCTTTTGTTGAGAATATTTCCGATGGTTCCCAGCACGACGCCTACCATAACTGCTGAAACTCCAAAAAAGCCAGCAAAGGGCGCCACGGCTTCCGGAAATACGATGCACAAGAAGAAGATAAACCCGATTGTACCGATGGTTATGGGTGTTGCCAAAGCAGCTTTTTTCCAGCCTAGTTTACGTGTCATGGCGCTTCCAATGAACAGCACAACAATGGTAAAGACTCCCAGTAGTGTTGTGTACATGCCGTAAAAAGCGCTGAATTCATTGGCTGTTGGGTATTGTAGTTTGGCCTGATGTTTCCATTGGGTTTCAAAGAGATTAATGGAGATTCCGTAGGAGGCAACCAGAATTGCAAGCAAGCCCAAGTACTTGGAGCGCATCAAAAAGGAGATGCTTTCACCAACGGAAAGTTTTGGTTTTTTCTTTTTGGGCTTTCCTGTTCCAACCTCACTTAAATCAAGGGTGGGAACAATAAATCGATTTGTGTAGTAGTACAGAAACATGACCAGTAATCCACATACAAAAAGAGTGCCGCACAGATAGTGCAGAGTAATTCCCCAGCGCTCTTCTTGGGGCAGGTGGGGGTTCATTTTCGAGAAGTAGATGGCGACGGGTCCGGAAAATGTCACAAAAATGTTTGCCACAATGTAAAAGTGCGCATAAAACCGTTTGGCGTTTTTCACGGGTGTGATGCTGTTGGCAAATTGCCAAAACATCAAAGCAGCGACGGCACTTCCCCACAGCTCTGACATAGTATAAAACATCGAAAACGACCAGTAGCGGTAAACCGCCACAAGTCCTGATAGGCCCTGTGGTAAAACGCTGTTTAGCCAGTCGGCGCTTGTGGTTGGATGAATCAGTTCTCGGTTGGGGTATAAGACCCAAGCAAACAGTGCAAAAAAGATGATGAAACCGCCTATGATAGCATAAAAAACATTGTTTTTGCTAAGAACATTGTTTAATTTTGTGTAAATTAAAAAAAACATGAAAGCGCTTGGCAGCACAACCCAAGTCTTTAAAAAAACCAGTGTTTCTGCGCCGGAACTGCTAATGACAAGTGCATCTTTCGTTTTTCGAGCAATTGTATAATTAAACAGAATCAAAGCAATCATGGCAGACATAGGTAAAAATACCTTGTGCTCAGATCCGTAAATTGGCCAAAAGAATTCGCGGAACCCACCCGCCTTAATTGTGTCTGTTTTTTCCGATTGCGCCATAATTCATTCTCCTACCAAAGCCTTTACTGTCATATTGTGCAACAAATTTCAGTTGTAACTCATTTCCGACTCTAAGACAAGTGTCGCGTTGCCCCGCTAAATAAGCCAGGCGCAAATAGCTTGAGCCAAAATGGGAATGCACGATAAGAGACGCACACGTTCGCATTTTAGGAGTTTTTGAGATGGGGCGATGGTGTCTGTAACAACGAGATGATCTAAAACATGGGATTGTTCAAAGAATGCACTGGGATTTGTCAGTAAGGCGTGCGTTGCATAGGCCCAGACGGATGGAATATTTTGTTTGCGCAATAGATGTGCTGTTTGCAAAATGGTTTGTCCTGTATCAATGAGATCGTCCAACACAATGGCCACTGTGCGATTGGTCAGGTCTCCTTGAATCGATGCAGCTTGAATGCGTCCAGAAGGAAGGCGTTTTTTGTTGACAACGGCTAGGCCAATGCCCAGTTTCTGGGCGCAGGCTAAAGCGGTATTTACCCCTCCCTCGTCGGGGGAGACAATGACTGCCTTGTTGCGTTTGATGTGGTAGGTGTTCAATCGATTTTGTATGTCTTGCACAAACAGCGGCAGGGTTTGTATGTGTTGTAAGCAGGGAAATGCTTTCCTGTTTTGTCTATGGATACCGTGTGTGTCAAAGGATAAAACCTTGAGAGCTCCTGCTGTACAAAGTAAACGATGAAACAGATGTAGCGGACACGAGTGAAAGGTCTGTTTCTGGCGGGCATAACCAAAATAGGGCACAATTGCCAACGTGCGGCATCCTTCAGCGCTGCGCAAGATGTTCAATAACAGCATGAGTTGTACAAGATGTTCATTAACGGGTGGCGTGAGGGATTGTAGAACGCATATAAGAGAATTTTTTACATGTGCATGCATTTGTACTTCGAGTTCTCCGTCAGGAAATCGATGGACGGCAGCTTGTATTACATCAGCGCCCAATTTCGAGGCAAGTGCTTGTGCCAACGACAGGTGATTGCTGTTGAGCACGACGACAACACAGGCCTGTTTCATGAAGCTTGTACCAAAGTGGCTGGGGTGGCAGGATTCGAACCTGCGCATGCCGGTACCAAAAACCGGTGACTTACCGCTTGTCTACACCCCAACGTACGCGTAAACATCCATGTGCAAAGCACGTTTTGCCATCAAATGTGAAGCTTCTGTGACATTCTGTCAACGTTTTATTGTGCTTATGCAACGTTTGTGGTCTGCAAATCCGCTTTCGTGAACTGTTTTTCAAGATTGCGCTGTGGCAATACGTCGTGCGAAGCACCTTTCGAAAAGGGTCTTGGAAAGCGTATAAAAGCGTGATACAGTTTCAGCCAGTTGTCTTGTGGAGGAGAGAGGCTGTTTATGCGTTTGTACCGAAGGGTCGTTCCAGTTATTGCTCAAAACCTTATTGATACGCTAAAGAAACATGAAGCCATTGAAATCAAGGAAGGTCAGGAAGAGGAGGCAGGGCTGGATGTAGCAGCTGTCATGGTACAGCATTTGGATGATCAAGATTTGCTTACCAGAGAGGCTCAAGAGGCCATGGCCAAGCGGGGAATTGGGCTGGAACGTTTTGCGCAAGTGAGAAAAAGCATTGCAGAAGCGAGAAAGATTAAAGTCGGTTCCGATGCTTTTGAACAGCTTTGCAATGAGGTCCTGCAAACGCTATTTGATTCCAAAAACATTGTTGAGATTTTTGCTCAGGATCCAGAAATTCGTAAGGTGATCAAGGAAACCATCCAACAATACACGACCGTGCCAGAAGAGATCGATTTGGAGGCTCGTTCTCGCATCAAGAATCTGCGTGAAGGCACCCTTGCATGGGAAACAGAGTATTTTCGTATTCTCTCCTATTTAAAGCGCCAAAAAGGGTTGGAGTGACCAATTTAAAAGCAGACATTAACGTAACACCTTTGGTAGATGTTACGTTGGTGTTGTTGATTATTTTTCTTTTATCTGCCCCTACGTTGCACCCTATGCTGGTGTCGTCTCAAGGAACAACGCAACCCAATGCCGCTGTGATGGCAACGCCCCCTGTCTGCGTTCGCGTCTCTTCAAAGATGCGTATTTCTTTGCAGGGGCAACAACTGCAGCTAAAGCAGTTGAGCGCGATATTGAGCCAGAAACTCGCTCAAGCACCCGCTTCTCAACGCGATGTGCTTGTGGAGGTAGATGAAACCTTACCCGTAGGCCAGGTGCTGAAGGTGATGGCCGTCGCTCAAGAGAGTGGCGCCCGAAACATCTTGTTGTCAGGTTTTTATGAAAAACTTGCTCATGCAGTGAAAGAGCATCAAAATACTCTTTAGGATCTTGTTTTCACGCCATGTCTCAGTCCAGGCTGTGGTTATTTTGTACGTGTGTTAGTTTAGCTGGGCATGTTGCATTGGCAGGTTTTCTTGGGGTGCAAGCCTTCTTGCAAAAACCAACACCAAAACCGCAACCTGTTATTCGGGTGCGTCTTGTATCTCACTCACCTTCTAAAACAACCAAGACCAAGTTGCTTCCTCGTAAGCAGTCTGCTGCTGCATCGGGTTCAGCAAAAAAGGCGAAAAAAAGCTCTCGACGGCCATCGCAGTCTGGACAGTCTTTAAAGAAGCCAGCGAAACGTCAGCAAGCAAAAACCAATTCCTATCAAAAAGCTTTGAGTCAATTGGACTCTTTGGTAGGTTCGCAATCTCAGTGGCGCCAAACCCATCAAAAACAGTTTGCCGATCAGCTCAACCAAGAATTAAAACAGGATTATGCGCAGCGTGTGCAGTCTCTGATTCAGAATGCCTACCGGTTGCCCAATGTATTGAGCCCTTTTGAAAAGACTCATTTACGGGTTTTTGTGCATCTATCTATTGGTTCCCAAGGCAATCTGCTGCATGCGCAGATACAGAAACCATCTCAAAATAGTGTATTTGATCAAGCTGTCATCGAAGGAGCTAAACAGGTTGCTCCCTTTGGCCCCCCGCCAAAGCATCAAGTTGACTATTATCGCACGCAGGGCATTACTCTTGAGTTTTGCCCTACTGCGTGTCCCCCTTAAAAGGTGCTTTTACTGAGAGTTGCCATTGCCTTTTTTGCTGCGAGCATTTTCGTGGCGTTTTCCCCGCAATTTCCCCCATCGCTTATGAAGTTGTGTTTCAATTTTGTGGATGGTTTGGTTGATGGAAGTATACATGTCTGATGAACTGTTGTGCCCTTGAATGCGCGCCTTGCCTGCCGTGACCAAAATCTCAACCATGGCTAAACCCTTCTTTGCTGGACTTAAAATAGCTTCTGCTTTAGACAGTTGCCGGACATGCTTGCGCAACCTCCGAATTTGGTTGATGCAGTGCTGTTTGAGTGCTTTGCTTGCTTTCATGTGTCTAAATGTAACTAAGATGCCCATAACAACCTCCTTATTTATAGTATTTAATAACTTGGGTATGTTTTGTCAAGTTGACACCGTGAATTGTCATGAAAAATGATGAATGCTTTTGCCAAAAATGAATGTTAAAACGTTGGTTTTGTGGTTTTTTAATAATGAATTGTTTTTTGAGATATTTGCTCAGGCATCGGTATGAAATAAGGCAGGGCTTCATCGTAGCTGGTATGCTGGCGATGGTTGAAATAAATGGAAAGCTGACATGTGGGAAAACGCGGCATTGGGTGTAGCGGCAGCATTTTTTTGGTTTGCAGCTGCCACATGTAGTGCCTTGGATTTGATTCAAGCAAAACACAGCGTGCTACGCGCTTGCATTGTGGGCTGTTTTGGGGGGCCGCTCGTAACCCTTTGGTTGTTGTGGCATCGGCAAACCCGCACAAATCTGTGGGTTGTTGTTTTGGGAGCAACCTGTTTAGCCGTGATGGGATGGTTTGATTTTGTCATATGGCGTTTACTTTTGACCGGCTTTGCAGTGGGTGCTTGCATGGCTGTGTGGCTAAAGCGCCCTGCATTTGCCGAAGCCCTATGGATCGTTGCATCTGTTGCCACCGTTGCTGCCCTGTTCCCCCATGTATTGAGCCCTTTGTTTGATCAAGGTCAAGCACCTCTCAATTGTGCAGTGATTTTATTGGGTTGGGGCATGTTGCTTTTGTTGTTTTTAGTTGTGGGGGGCAGTTTAGGTTATTTGCTGCTGTCAGAAGGACAGCTGCGTTTTGGGGGTGGATACGAAACATGGCTGGGCACGCGTTTATTAACTGCTAAAAGCAAGAGTCACGCCATTTCGTTTATTGCTTTGTTGTCTGTTTGTGCTACGGGCATGGGTTCTTGTGGCACTGTGGTTGTTTTGGGCATCATGAATGGTTTTCATGCGGATCTGCGCGACAAGATTTTGGGAGCCAATGCACATGTCGTGCTGTTACATGCCGGTGGCTCTTTGAACGATCCGCACAAAGTGATTGCTCGCACGCAGAACTTGAAAGGTGTGGCGGGTGCCAGTGCTTTTGTATTGAGTGAAGGAATGGTGTCGGCAGACAAACAGTTGTCTGGGGCGGTCATTAAGGGGATCGACGTAGACAGAGTCGATCAGGTCAACGCATTGCGAACGGATCTGGTAGCTGGAGGGTTAGAGGGATTGGAGAAGGCGGGTACAGACG
>JBCCES010000022.1:0-11510 GCA_039030115.1 Myxococcota bacterium | reverse complement strand
TGTAGCAGCTTCTTTGGTATGGGCACCACGGCGGGCACAAGCTGCCGATACCAAAACCACACACGCCACAGCCAACAGCAGCCGCATCATCAAGAAATCAATACCCGTTTTCATGGTCGCACAAGAACAATTCACCATTATCCGCTTTCTCATCCCCCTGTCAAACTTTAGCAATTTTTATCCTCTCTAACATAACAGTACCGCACGAGCGCAAGAAAATGGAGGCGGAGCTTGCACGCGTTTGCAATCCAGGTTGCTTTGCAAGCAAAGCTCGAACCCTGTGTTTCTCAAATCTAAAAGTTGTTTTTTGATTTTAGAAAACGCACAATGGGTTTTGTGAACATGTGAGGTCAATCATGAAAGCGATTCAACGTCATCTACAACCGCCTATCTTGCAGGCTTTAAAGTTTTTTCCTGCAGTGTACATCAATGGCCCAAGACAGGCTGGTAAAACGACGCTGGTGCGTGAACTGCTGGCAAAAGACTTCAAAGCAAAGTTTGTCACTTTTGATAATACGCTAGAGCGTGCCGCTGCAACACGTAATCCGCTGGGATATATACGTGAGTCAGGCACACCGCTGATTATTGATGAAGTGCAAATGGCGCCGAATATATTCAGACCCTTAAAAATGCTGATTGATGAGCAAAGGCAAGAAGCACTGCACAATAATGGGAGTGCAGACGGGCGTTATCTGCTCACCGGCTCGGCAAATTTGATGGTCATTCCTGAGTTGGCAGATGCTATGGTGGGGCGCATGGCAATACTAACACTGCTGCCCCTCAGCGCGGCAGAGGTGATGGGAACGACATCGCATTTTCTGGAACGATGCTTTGCGAAGGATTTTGCGGCGATCAAGACGGGCAAAACATTGCTCACAGAAATGATGCGCAAAGCCAGCTATCCAGAGCTTACGCAGATGCCAGAGCCGATGGTGGATATGTGGTTTAAGAACTATATACAGAAAATTACGCTTGAAGATCCACGCCATATTTACAATCTAGAAAAAGCAGAATTTATGCCTGTGTTGCTGCAATCTCTGGCAGCGCGAGCAGGTAGTTTGATCAATGATGCGAGCATTGGCCGTGAAGTAGGTTTAAACGCCGTTACCACTCGGAATTATCGCGCTGTTTTAAATGGCACTTTCGTCACCAACACACTGAGCCCATGGTATCGCAACATGACAAAACGGCTGGTGAAGTCGGATAAAATATTCTTTTACGACACGATGCTCTTGTGTCATCTGCTTGGCAGCACACCACAGGAGTTGGCAAAAAATCATCCCACACGTTTTGGCCATGTGCTGGAGAATTTTGTACTGTCTGAGTTGTGTAAAAATAACTTTGCCACAAGAGAAAAGGTGGCGATTAGTTTTTATCGCACCAATGATGGTCGCGAGATTGATTTTGTACTAGAAAAGCAGGGCAAGCTGGTGGCCATTGAGGTGAAACACGCAGAGAGTATCAGCGATAAAGATTTGGCTGGCATCAAACAGCTGCAAGCCAGCACAGCAGATGACTTTTACTGTGGAGTCGTACTATGCAACACACCGCGCGTCATTGCGTATGACAAAAACATCTATCTCTTGCCTTTTAGCGCGTTATGGCAATAAAACTTGGCTATCGGTTCACCAAATTGGAGAATGGCGCGCCCGGAGAGATTCGAACTCCCGACACCCGGAACCGAAATCCGGTGCTCTATCCAGCTGAGCTACGGGCGCTTACACAGCACATCATACAGTTTTTTACCAAGCATATCTTGGTTCTCTAATGGGGTGAGTGAAGGGGCTTGAACCCTCGACCCCCAGGGCCACAACCTGGTGCTCTACCGCTGAGCTACACCCACCATACACAAACAAACTACCCCACAATGCTTCTGTTTTCCATACGGCTAACAGATGCCAAACAAACGAAACGCTCTGTATTTGATGCATTTCAGGTCTTAGATTAGGAAACCTTAAACATCTTCATCTTCGTCGGGGCGAAAAAGGCCTAAAAATTGTTCTAATTGTTCTGTCATGTCTGGAATCTCAGTGATTTGAATGAGCCCCCTGTGCCCTGCCCCAACCATGCTTTCAATACGCCAACGAGGAGACAAATCCAAGGGCTCTATGACTTTTTCCTGAATGTTTTGTTCTGACACCAACAGCTCTTGTGGATCGATGAAGATTAAAGTCGACTGTTTTTGTAACGCTCTACGCTTACCATGAAGCATGGTGTCCGCGATGGTTTTGAGAGCCAAATCCACTTGCAAAAGCACCTCACCAAAAGGTTCGTAGGATTGTGTTTCAGGCTCTAAATCCATGATACTATCTAGCTCGGGTCTCAATTCATCAGGAACATCCCCCCGGATGCTATCCCAAGCAGCCTCTTCTCCCTTTAAAGCATCCACAAGATTTCGACCAAATCGCTCAGCACCTGAAGTAGTGTCAGGGATGGCACTAAAAAATTCTTTATATCGCTCACCCTCTTCACCGTCTGTGTTTAGTGTTTCCTTGAGTTCAGCAAAAAGATATCCCCAAAGGCGCTGTAAACGTTGCAAGGCTTTATCATCAGCGCTTTGATGAACTCCTTGCAAAACCTCCATGGCCTTGTCGAGCTCCTTTGTAAAGGCAATGGCAGGGGCGAGCAAAACCAATTTACTAAAAAGTATAGGTTCTTCGCGAGCTTGTTGAATCAACCGAACCAGCAAAGCCCCTCCTAACGAGTAACCAACACCAAAAACAGGCAATTGCCCTTTGGTGCGGCTGGCGTCTTGTACAACTTGCTTGTAGGCCTGTTCAAGTTGACGCAGCCAAGCTCCTAAACCAGCAGCTGTCTCGGGACCTTGAGGATGACCAATAAGATGCACTCGCAATACATCTATACCCAAACTGTTGAGGGTTTCTACAACGTCTTCTAACTCATCGGGATTCTGTCCTCGCCCATGCACCAGCAGTGCAACAGCATGAACCACACTTTCTTGTGTACGAATCCATTTCCACGGCGTGCCTTCAGCTTGTGCCGTTTGGCCTTGAGTCTGCCCCCCTTTGTCATCGCTTCCAGAGGGAGCTTTTTTAGTACATGCAAACAGAGCACTTCCAAGCACAACAGCAAAAAGAAGTGTCCAGCGTCTATTCACAAAAAATCCTGTTTTCGCCTCTGATGCCTGGTGTATCACGTTTTGCGCCTCTTTTAAAGCACGCAGCTGCCCATGTTACAGGGGAAGTACAACGCACACCTGCTTTTTTTCAACGAGGGAAAATAGCCACACCATTGTAGCGTCCATTCAACACGGCGCTGGCGATAACTTTGTCTATGGCATGCTGAGGCGCCCCTCTGTGTCCTAGCCAACCCAAGGACCAAACATCCCATCTTTTGTTTGTATTACGAAGGAAAACCTTTTCTTGATTTATCCGAATAATGGCTTCATAGTGCCACGTCAACTTATTTTTCAAGAACAGCAAAACAATGGGAATACCTCCTCGGTCTTTTACACTTTGCATGTAGCGAAAATAGGCATCGTCTAGATCATCAAAAGCAAAGGACTCGGCCCGAAGAGCACAACCAACCCCAGGAATCATCTTGCCGTTGATGAAATCCCGCAAGAGATCAGGCGGTGGACCCACGCTCATTTTGCATTCTTTGTCACTCACATACCTTCCTATCAGTTTTTCTTTCTTTCTCACCTCACAAAAATCAATAGATTTGGTGATATCAATCCCTGCTTTGGTTAGCAGATCTTCAAATGACTGGTTTGCATATTTTTTGAGAACGGCATCTGTAATACCCTTTATATCTTTTAGAGCCTCCACAGTGACTTGAAGCACCTGAGGCTTGAGGCTATCGTGCAAACGCCCCCCCTTAATAGACCAAGCTGCGTGGCTCTCTTCATCAAACCGTGTAATGAAAGGGCACGTTCCTTCTCGAACCCCAAGAGCATTATTGATAAAAATAAAACTTCTGGTTCCACAGGCAAACTGGCTCGTTTGCGCCTCCGTTTGCGCCTCGGCCTGCTGAGCATCTTCAGGCGTTACAAACTCAATATCGTAGTTGGTTTTCTCTCCCCAAGCTGCCTCTGCATCTTTTGCCGATGCAAAATCTTTTTTAGGCGGCTTCGGTTTTTTAAGGGCTTTTTTAACCCTTTTAGCCAGCTTTTTAACTTGACTGACCGTACCCTCTCCTGTGCTTTGGGAAGCCGCACGTGAAGCGCCTTTCGTCACTCCATCTGGTTTGTCCTTTTCTCCACAACCAACACCCAGTAATCCTGTCAAAAGCAAACCCATACAAATTTGAACCTTGCAATTCATCATCTTAACCTGCCTCCATTGAAATGCTACTATAGCATATCAATCAAACAAGTCAACATATTTACAAAAATGAAAACAATTAATTCCAGAAGAAAAGATTATAATTACGGTTTTTAGAGGTTAAAACAAAGCTGCCCTTAGTTGTTTAAAAGCACAAAAAGACCAGAAAAACGCCCCTTCAAAATCTCTTTTGCAAGATACCGATCCCCCACGCTCAACGCCTTTTCCCTCTGGCTATCCATCCACTCTTCCAGCTTTGCAACAGGCCAATATTTGACATCGCCATTGGTATTTCTCATCACAGCGTTAATCACTTCGCCACCGTCAACCTCAATACCAATGATACTCATGTAGTGCCAACCGTCCAATTGGCTGTTGTGATTAAAGCCCAAAACCACAACGCCTCTTTCTTGTGTCTCCCCGGCTTTCCAAATGTGCTCTAATAAACTGGCAAAATCTTCGAAAGCATAGTCTTCAGCCTGAAATCGATCTCCGATAACATGCTCATCATTTATGGCTTTGACTGCCAGTTGGGGAGTTGGACCTACGCTCACTTTACACTTTTTTTTGCTTAAATACCGATTCAATCCATCAATTTTTGCCAATTCACATAACTCAATTTCCTTCGCATCTATCCCTTTTTCTTTTAGAATCTCAGAAAATAGTTTGTTTTTGTCTATTTTTTTCAATTCATTTTCTGGAATCTCAGATGAAATTATGTCAATAAAATCACCTAATTTACTTGACAATATTGTATCTCTATAAAAACTATTTACGGTGCCCATTTTAACAGAAGAAGGAGCATACTTATTAACATCGTAACGAAGAGACAAGCCCGTGCCCAAGGCAGAGATGGAAAGATGCGTAGCAGAAAAATAAAAGCTGTTGTATCCACAGGTCCACTGTGCTTTTTGAGCCGGTGTACTTTGGTTTGCTGTCTCTAAATCATCAAAATCGCCGAACCAAATCATCCCTTTTTTAGCTTTTAGTGCTGATTTTGCTTCATCTACTGAATTGTATTCTTTTCCCTTGTTACTTCGCCTTTTAGGTTTTGAACTTTTCGTTTTCGCCTTTTTTCCAGGTTTCTCAACTTTTTCAGTCTCCTTAGACTTTTCAGTTTTAGAATCTGTACTTGTTTTTGCAACACCAACAACCTCTTGGGGTTTCGTACAACCAACACCTAACAAACCGACCAATAGCCAAACTGCAGACATCCAGATTTTATGACTCACAACACCACACTCCTTTTATGTTATGAGATACATAAAGCTTTTTTATAAAAAATCAAGTTTCATTATCCTCTTGTAAATCGAAGCACTCTAAACGGGCTTGCCAGATGCCGGCACTTTCATAATATGTCGCTGTAGCGGAGGTCGTTTCAGTAGTGGACTGCTGATCGATTCTCCAAATGGATGCAAGCAAGATGAACTCCACGGTTCCGCTCTAGATAATGGAGCACTTTTGTGTGTGATAAAATATACAAGACTTAGTACGATTTTCCATTGATCAGAGAAACATTTTTTTAAGAGTTTATCTAGGGCCCTGTTTCTGAGTGATTTTCTCAATGTGAGAAACAACCTGCGAGCAGGTGGCTGCAACCTCATTTGCGGGTGTTTGTGTGATGGCCATTTTAGCCCAAAGTCTTCAACTCCTTGGGGGTTAAGCCGGTCATTTGTATGATAACGCTGTCTTGCATCCCCGCGGCACGCATGGTGCGAGCGATTTGAAAGGCTTTGCACTTCTCTCCCTTTTTATGCCCCTCTTGCAAGCCCTTTTTATGCCCCTGAGCAAGACCTTCTCCATAGGTGGACTGGTAGAAGCTAGCTCGGTCCATTAAGCTCTCTAAATACCGCTCGTAGGCACGCCGCTCTTGCCCAGAGAGCTTGAGCACATCCAGCTTCTCCGCCGCCTCTTGCAGCCCTTTAGCCTTATAGTTTTTGGGCAGCTTCTCGTTTTTGAGGAAGTAGACCCACTCATCTAAACTGTCTTGCGTTTGTTGATCAAAGCTATTGACCCGAATGATGTAATATTGGGGGTAAATGTCGGCAACAGACTCTTGTTGATAAAGTTCCTTCTCTCGAGCCGACAGTTGCAATACATGGTGCGTGTGGATGCCTTCGAAACGGGTGCTGCCCCGGTAGACGTAGTCATCGCCCTGGCCAATGTCAAAATAGGCAATGGTCACGCTGATGACTCTCTTCACGTGGCGATACTCCGAGCCCTTTTTGAGGTTCTCAGCGATCACCTTGCTTGTGCCAAAGAGAATGCGGCTGAGGTAGTCCACCTGCTTTTCGCACTGCACCTCAACGATAATGCGCTCGCCTTGGTGCGCCTCTACCATCATGTCGACACGGTTGTGTTTATCTTTCTCTGTTCGCTGATTGCTTTCGCTTTCTAGAATTTCTAAAATCTTAATGTCTGTGCCCAACAGCTCCGACAAAAATCCTTCCAACACACCAAAGTTGGCTTTGTCGCGCAAAATGTTTTTCATGGCCCAATCGAACCGAATCAGCTGTTGCCTCGCCATAAAACTCTCTCTCCGCCTCTAGTTTACTGCTCTCAGTCCCTTTTAGCTATAGAGACTTTCTCAACGCAGTTCATCTTTCAAGTCGCGCGCCTAATTCGAGGGAGCTAGCATTTTAGCTGAGATCAAGTCATCTCTTCGCCCATTTTGAGGCGAACAAAACGATCGACTACAACAGCACAACCCAACTGTTTAGCGCATGCATCCACGACATCCTGCACACGCATGTCAGAGTTTTTGACAAATTGCTGCTGAAGCAAACAGGCTTGAGCAAAAAACTTCTTCATTTTGCCTTGTACGATGCGGTCAATCAGATCTCTTGGTTTATCAGCCTCGTTTTGCAACTGCTTTGTTAAGATATCCTGCTCTGTTTGAATGACCTCTTGAGACAGGTCATCGCGCGAAACAGAATGGGGGGAGCAAGCAGCAATGTGCATGCATAGATCTTTCATGAGCTGATGCACGCAGGGGTCGGTAGCCTTGTTGGTGTCGTCTAAGGTGAGCTGCACAATGACTCCAACGTCACCACCATGGTGTACGTAACTTCCGTAGGCGTTACCACCAGACAATTTAGCAAATCGCCGAAACACCACATTTTCGCCGATGCGACTCACCAAGCTGTGTATGGCTTGTTCAACCGTGTTGCTGTCATCAAAGGGCTCTTGAAGAAGTTGCTGGGCAGACTGCAACGAAGCAGATTTTACAGCAGAATGAGCACCCAGCCATTGACACAGCTTTTGCGTAAAAGATTGCAATTGTTCGTTGCGAGCCACAAAATCGGTTTCGCAGTTGACCTCTAACAAAACGGCAGTATGGGAATTTGTCCAAGCTGCAACAACACCTTCAGCAGCTAAACGCCCTGATTTTTGTGTTGCCTTTGCCAAGCCCCTTTCTCGCAGCTGTTTCATGGCAGCTGTTACATCTCCTTGACAGGCCACGAGAGCCTTTTTACAGTCCATCATTCCTGCGCCTGTTTGATCGCGCAACTGACGAACATGGGTTGCTGAAACTTGTGTCATGAGGCCTCACCCTCCTCTTTGACTTGCTGTTTTTCAGAGACAGGAGCTTCCTCTTTTTGGGAATTTTGGGGAGCAGTTTTTGCACGAACTACTTCTACAACGGGTTGATCCGAAGAGGAGCCCTCTTGAGCAGCCTGCTCACTCTCTTGCTTAGATAACATGTGCTCTCGATAAAGAGTTGAACCCTCCAGGCATGCATCGGCCAATTTGGAAACAAACAGGCGAATGGAACGAATGGAATCATCGTTTGCAGGAATGGGATAGTCAATTAAATCGGGATTGCAGTTGGTGTCGACCGTTGCAATCACAGGGATACCCAAGCGCTTTGCTTCTTGTACAGCAATGAGCTCTCGCCTTGGATCAATCAAAAACAGCGCTTGAGGCAACTTACTCATCTCTTTGATGCCCTCTAAATTTTTTACCAATTTCTCCAACTCGCGATTGAGTCGTACCGATTCTTTTTTAGGCAACTTATCTAACACACCATCCTGAGACATTTTTTCTAGCTTCAGCAAACGGTGGACAGATTGCTTGATGGTACGGAAATTTGTCAGCATGCCCCCCAACCAACGACTACACACATAGGGCTGATCTGCACGGTGAGCCTCTTGCTTCATGGTTTCTTGGGCTTGCTGCTTTGTTCCCACAAACAAAACCTTACCCCCACTTGCCACTACATTTAATGCAAAACGCTGCGCTTCATCAAAAAGATGAACCGTTTGCTGAAGGTCAAGAATATGGACACCATTACGCAATCCAAAAATGTAAGGTTGCATTTTGGGGTCCCAACGGTGGGTCTGGTGCCCAAAGTAAGCATTTGCTTCCAACATCTCCTGCAGACTAACTGCCGCCATAACACTCCTTCCCGATAGGCTCTACACAAGCCCATTGATTGGTCACCCTGTGACCCATTGCTTGCTCACTATAGCAAGGCATGTTCCCCATGACAAGTGTTTTACCATTGCTCATTTTCTAAATGAAACGCTATAATAAAAATGAAAAAAGAGTGCGTGATGGCAACTGCAATGGAATCACAACAAGCTCAAAAAGGCAGTTAAACGGATGGAAAGTGGAATGCAAAAGGATCTTTCCCGCAAACACAAGTGGATTCTGATTGGGTTGCTGCATCTGTTTTCAGTTGCTTTGGTGCTGATTGTCTTTGGTTTAACGATCTGGTTCGAGTCATCACTGGACCGACAACGCCATCAAAAAACCCAATTGAGTGCATCCAGTGAATTGAACCGCTATCGACAAGAAGTTCAGCAGATTTTGTCAGGGCAAAAAGCCTTACTTCCCGAAGGCAAGTCTATTTCTATTGACCAAGCCATTACCCGTTTTGTAAAACAAGCTCGAAAACAACTTTAAATTCCCTATCTAGTTCTTTGCTAAAATCCCCTCTGTATAACATTGTGCAAGACCTTCACGAGGGTCGTCCTGTCTGGATAAAAGATGCCTTTGGCCTAGGGCAAGCCCACACCATTGCACATGTACTGGCAGGCAAACGGGCGGTGTGGTTGGTAGGCACACAACAAGATGCCATCACCCAAACGCATAATCTGCGCTTTGCTTTAGCGCATTGCAAAACAGACAAACCTGCCGTTGTGCTCACACTCGCCGTGGATGACAAGGCCACCCCTTTTGACCTCGCTGCACCCGACGCATCACACACCATGCAGCGCATGCGTGTTTTGCACCACCTGGCGGTCGGGCTACCCTGGGATGCATTGGTGATCTCTGCCAAAGCCGCACTCACCCCCATGCCCTGTTTGCAAGCCATACAAGCACACTCACAACACATTCGCACGGGCCATACAATGCATCGACAAACATTTTTAAACAGACTGCAAATGGCTGGTTACACACAGGTGGACACGGTGCAAACACCAGGCAGCTATGCCGTGCGAGGGGGCATCATTGATCTGTTTTGCCCTGCTTTTACCCAAGGTGTTCGGCTGGATTTGTTTGGTGATCACATCGACAGCATCAAGCTGTTTGATCCCGCAAATCAACGTTCCCTGACAGCTTTGCAACAGGTACATATCGGGCCTGTACGCGATCTGTTTTGGGAGCCAAAGATCTGTGAAGCGGCCTGCGAAGGCATGACCAAACTGGCTACTACGTTGAACTACCCCCACGCTAAACTGCAGTGCAAACTGGCAGACGTACAGCACCGTTTGCCCTTTGTAGGCATGGCAGCCTTGCTACCTCTTTTTCACTCTCGCTTGCATGCACCCTTGCAACTCGCAAGGGAATCTTGCCCAACCGAACATCTCCTCTTTGTCACATCCGAACCGCAGCAAATAGACCGCGCACTGGATGCAGCACATGCGCTGCACGCATCTGCCTACAATAAAGCGAGGCAACGGCAAGAATTGGTCTGCGAACCGCAAGAGCTTTTGCTTCCCAAAGCATCCGTTCAACAAGCCATGAGCCACCCATCTGCTGTGACCTTTTCTCAAACAGATTCTCCCCAAAACAGCACCAGCACACACACACTACCTTGTCGTAGCATTTCCTATCTGCGACAAGAGATTCTGGCAAAAAATCTGCCAAACGCATCGCCAAATGCACAAGAACAGGGATTATTACAACCACTGGCCTCATGCATTCATCAGTTGATGCAGCAGGGCCTGAATGTGTGGTTACCTGTCACCTCTCCCAACCGCTTACAACAGCTACAAGCGCTGCTGTTGCCTTACAATCTTCCCATTCAATATGGTTCCCCGTCACCCGTTTGGCCCAAACCCGATCCCCCAAACCCAATATGCCGTGCCTTCGTTGATTCTGCAGCTCACCGCATAGAGGGTTGTGTGTTGCCCCACAGCGGCGTTGCCGTTGTCTCCCAAACCGACCTCTTTGGACACACGCACGCCAAAGCAGCACCTACCGTTAAAGGTTTTGGTACAACTCTTTCGCAACTGCAGTCGGGAGACTTGGTGGTTCATGTCGATCATGGATTGGGGCAATTTCATGGTCTGGTGCGCATGGGTGTGCAGGGTTTAGAGCAAGACTACTTGCTGTTGACCTATGCAGGAGGCGACAAGCTCTATTTGCCCTTACAACGCATCAATCTGCTCAAACAGTATGGCGTACAACCCAAAGAGGGCGAATCGGTTCGTCTGGATACACTACGCAACAAAACATGGCGTACACGCAAAAAGAAGATCAGTGCAGCCGTTTTTCTCATGGCGCAACAACTGCTGCAATTGCATGCACGCCGTCAATTAACATCACGCCAACCTCACCCAGCTCCCGATACACTGTATCGCGAATTTGAATCGCTGTTTCCCTTTGAACTGACGGCCGATCAACAACAAGCCACACAACACATACTCAAAAACATGCAAAGTAACCAGCCCATGGATCGTCTGATTTGCGGCGATGTGGGCTACGGCAAAACCGAGGTAGCCATGCGAGCCGCCATGTTGTGTGTGCTGGGCAATCGACAAGTCATTGTGCTCGCACCCACAACAGTGCTTGCCCAACAACATGCCATGACCTGGCAACAACGCTTTGAACCAACCGGCGTTCGCGTAGCAGTCATGAGTCGTCTACAAACAGCAAGCACCGTTCGCAAGACCTTGCAAGACCTTGCCCAGGGCAACGTCGACATCCTCATTGGAACCCATCGGTTGTTGTCACAAGATGTGATCACACCCAGGTTAGGGTTGGTCGTGGTAG
>JBCCES010000021.1:0-11579 GCA_039030115.1 Myxococcota bacterium | reverse complement strand
GCAAAGGAGACATCGTTGACACAGCCGTAATGACCTGTGAAAGTTTGCTGAATTGTTTTTGTTGAAGTATCCCAAAGATCTAGGGTTCCATCGCTGTTTGCTGTGATGAACAGATCAAAGTTTTTAGGTGAAAAGGCCAGTCGATTGATCCCATTTTGATTTCCTCCAAGAAGTCCCTCTTGTTTACCTGTGTTGGCATCGCACAAAGAGATGGTTCCATTAGCATTTGCAAAGACTAGCATGGAGCCATCCAGTGAAAATTGCATGTCTTTAATGATGTGTTTATGTTGAAAACCGCCTAAAAATCCTCCATCTGCTGCACTCCACAACTTCACTGTTTTTCCACCCTCTACGCAAGCAATGGTCGTCTCTTCTGGTTTTGAAAAGCGGCACATGGTGACAGCAGCGTCATGTTGCAGAACATATGACGTTTGCCAATTTTGTGTTGTGTGTAAACGAGCTGTTTTATCTGCACTGGCCGATACTAAGAGATGGCCGTCGACAGAAAAATCGAGTGAAAGAATAGCACTGTGGTGCGGCTGCCAACATCTGATTTGCTGCCCAGTTACTGGGTCCCATACACAGATTTGTGCATCGTTTCCCGCCGATACCAACAAGGGAGTTTGTTGATTAGGAGAAAAACGTACAGCATTCACATGTAAGCGATGACCTTGATTGGCTAATTGTTGCTGATTTTGGTCCTGCTGAAAGAGTATTGCTCCTTCCATGGTGGCGCCTGCGAAATCAGCTTCTGCAAGGTTGGTGTTAACAAACGTAGCATGTGAAACATCGGCCCCCTGCAAATTGGCATGAGAGAGGTTGGCTCCGTTGAAATTTGCATGTGATATATCAGCTCCCATGAAGTTAGCGTGCGTCAGGTCGGATCCGCTAAAGTTCGCATGGGGAATGCGAGCATCTCTAAAATCCATGTTCGCGAACGATTCACCCATCGCATTGAGAACCGAGATGGAATTGCCTGCAAAAAGCGTAGCGCGGAACCTTCTGTCATGTTTGGATGCCTCGACCCCATTTTGAAGCTTCCGTTTAAAGTGGGGATTGTTAGTGGCTGTTATTGCTATTTTACGCGAGAGATCCAGGTCATCGTAAACAGCGTATCTATTGAGCAACCATTCACTCAGTTCTTCGATATTTGATCTTGTCACATGGTTTTTCTTGCTTTCTTCCTGCGCAGACCACGCATTAAATGCATATGTAATTGCTGTGTAAACCAGAAATATTAAAACCTTTTTTTTTGTCTCAAACACAAACAGGTCCTTTTTTTGACTACTTCGTGCCTTTACTATAGTAAAAAAATTTATGCTCTGTCAATGGAGCCGCGATTCACTTGCACATGTATTAGTAACATCTTATAAATACAAAGGTGTTTTTTAGCCAAAGTTGAGTTGGGAGTCGCGCATGGACATTTCATTAGACGTTCGAAATCGCATTGATCATATTGTAAACAATAATGCAACCGTTCTCTTTATGAAGGGCAGTCGAAGTCAGCCACAGTGTGGATTCTCTGCCACCGTGGTGGGCATTTTGGATCTCTTTTTACAAGAGTATGCTCACATCGATGTGCTGCAAGACGAAGGAGTGCGGCAGGGTATTAAAGAGTACTCTGACTGGCCCACCATTCCGCAGCTGTATGTCAAGGGTGAGTTTGTAGGTGGATGCGATATTATCAAACAGATGCACGCGCAGGGAGAGCTGTTTGAGCTGCTAGGTGTTGAAAAACCGGCCCTTTGCGAACCAGATGTTGCTGTAACACAGTCGGCGCAAGAGGCGCTGGCCAATATTTTGCAAGATGCCAGTGAGGGTGAGCAGGTTCGCTTGCAGGTGAATGCACGAGGATGGCCCTCTTTAAAGTTGGAGGAGGAAACTCCACATGATGTTCGCATGAAACGGGGCGATGTAACCTTGTTGCTCGACCCGCTCAGTGCTAGTCGTGCGCAGGGATTGCGAGTGGACTATGTGCAAGAGGCCGATAAAAGCGGATTTTCAATCCGATATGTTTAAAGAGCAGATTCTTATCTATTGCACAGTGTGAGAACAGCTGCTTGCAGATGAAGCCACGCTGGGGCAGCGGATGTTTTAATGGTTTCGTCTAGGGCACGTAGCTGACACAATCGCTTGCAGTGCAGTCTCAACGACCCCATGCGTGCCAGCTGCAACAATTTATGCAGGCGTTGCTGGGGTAGATGTAAAGCTGAGCAGATCTCCTGTGTCTGCTTTCCTTGTTGCAGCAAGAGCTTCGCTTGCAACACCTGTCGTAGTTGCCAAGCCCAGACAGCCACTAAACGCAGAGGTAGGTCGGGGCTTTGTTGCAGCCGGCCCAAACATGCGAGCGCCTGAGCGGCTTGGCGAGCTGCCACAGCTTCGCTTAAGGAGAAGAGATCATCTAGGGGGATTTGGGCAATATGTTGAGATACATCCTGTGGTGTAACGACATCTGCATCGTGAGATAACTGTAGGGTTTCTAGAGCACGATCTGCCAACAGCACATTGCATCCTATGCAATGAAACAGCATATCGCAGGCAGCTGGTGTCATGTGCAGGCCCATGCGCTGGGCACGGTGTTGGATGAGTCGAGGCATCTCATAGGGCTTGGGGCTGTGAAAGACAAAGGCATGGCCCATTTTGTGTATTGTGTTCCACAAAGAGTGTTTTGTTGGGGTATTGCCAAACAGCAAGACCAAACAAGCAAATGGAGCAGGTGCGTTGATGATTTGCTGCATGCTTTGACCTGCGGTTGCTGTTAACGCATGAGCGTCGTGTATCTCTATGAGGCGTCTGTTTGCTAACACGGGTTGTGTGCGTGCTGTGGCAATTACCTGTTGCATACTGCAGTTAGGCCCTTGGTAGCGATCCCAATTAAATGCTTGGGTTGCATCGTTCAGAACGTGTTGGCGAATCCACTGCAGGGCTTCATCGACAAAGGCCCTTTCTGAGCCTCCCAATGCAATAATCGAGGGGAGTTTTTCTCTTTGTTGCAGCTGCAACCAGCGTTGCCAGTTATCGTTTTTTATTGTTGCCATGTGATCCGATCATTCATGTGCTTTATTGAAGGTAGAATGGCACGTTTTTTGGATGTGAGACAAGACTATTTTGTCATGTGATAAGGAATGCGCGTTAAGGATTGCAGATCGGAATCATTGCGGCAATGCAGGCGCTGCAACTCCAGGGTGGCCAACACTCTTTGTGATTGGTGTGGTGCATGCTGTTGTAGGTGTTCATACAGCTGCATAGCCATGTGTGGTGCGGACAATTGTGTGTAGGCTTTTGCTAGTAGAGCCAGCAACTCCCACCGCACGGTGTAGGGGAGTCGATGTGTTACGGAGGCAGCTTCGTATAGATGCCAGAGAGCTTGTTGCGTGGCGTTGCTGTGTAATAGGTAGCGGGCCAACAGGTAGTGGCTCAGTGCCATGGATGGTTGGTTGGACACAGCGGGTTGGCGATGAGATTCCTGGGCAAGAGCTGATGCAATCGCTGTGGAGTGTGTCGCCCATGACATTTCGCTTTTGTCGGTAAGAAGATGCAAAGCAGCTGTTATGGTTTGTGGGCAGTGTTGCATGACGCAGGCAGCAGCAAGTGTTTGTTTAATGGTCAACCTGCGTTGCTCGTGGGGAAGCAGCAGCCTATTGTCAACCGCACTATAAGTTGCAATGGCTGCTTCTTTGTCACCTAATTGCCATAGGGCATCTGCTATGTTTTCAAACAGCTCTGTTTGCAATGCAACCTGCGTAGGTGACAGATGCTTAAGAGCTTGATGCAAACAGTGCAGACCCTGTTGAGGATTGTTTTGCTTACTAGCAACTTGGGCCAATTGTAGCCACAGCTGCCCAGTTGATTCTCCGTGACCTAATGTCCTTGCAGAAACAGCAGCAGCGTGCGCAGCACTCCAGTTTCCTGCGTGGGCTTGCTGCATGAGGTGATCGATCTGTTTTTGTCGGTGGGGATCGCAGGTAGCTTGTAAAATGCTATGACCACCAAAGCGTTGGCGCGCCCAAGGCAGAGCGTGTTGTGGTAAGGATGTCTGGCGTAGCTTATTGAGAAACTGTTTGTGAAAGGCTTGCATCTCTTGCGAGTTAGCAAATGCAGCTTCGAATGAGCCAGAATGAATAAGCCGCATAGCAGTTTTGTGTACAGCATGTCGGCCCTGCTTTTGCTCTATCTGGTTGAACAAAAACCACAAAGCTGCACCTGTCAGAGCATAGGAGTGGGCAGGTGTGTGTTGTAAGAATCCCCAGGTTCCGCTAGCAAAGAGTTGTTTCAGGGCGGGGGCAAGGTCCACCTGTACCATGGCAGCTGCTTGCTGCCACAGGGTGAGTTCATGTTGTATGAGAAGTTCATGCGTGGCGGCTACAGCAAGACCTTCGTGCAGACCCATGTTGGGGATCACCCCCCATCTGCCCGGGATTCGCCAGAGGGTTTTGGCGTGTTGGCCCACCAAAATATGGGTGAGTTCATGTCCCAATGTTCGGTGGGGCAGAGGGCCATTTGTCATGTGAACGTGCTGCCCTACAGCAAAATCGACATGTTTGGCTCCTGTGTATTTCATCTGCGCTTGTCGGTCGGCGTGCAACCAAATGTGAATGGGTTTTTGTGGTGTGAGTCCGAAACGTTGCGCAAGGATGTGCAGCCATAAGCGGGCCTCTTCAAGAAGAGATTCAGCCTGCTGGGCATTTATGCGGTGAGGGTTAGCATGTAATACCAAGTTGTCAGCATGCCATGCAGCACTGTATGCCTGTAACGCTTTTTTCTTTGTTACAGTCAAGTACGGTAGGCTTTTGCTGTGTACAATCCAGGCAAAGCAACATAAACAGATAGACAAAGAAAGAGTGGTAATGGGGGGTTTTCTTGCAGCAAGAAAACGACTGGAACCCGTTGGCTGAAACAACCAGATGCCCAGCAGACCGAAACTCAAGGCAAACAGCAACGTGCTGCAACGGTAAGCAATCACGGCCGGCTGTAACTGATAGCCTTGCATGAGATCCCCAGCGATAACAGCCGATAGATGGGTTGCCACATAAAAGGATGGCCAGCTTTTCCATAGGATCACCTGCCATAGCGTATATGCAGCAAGCAGGCAGATGGCAGCGAAAACAGCACACCAAACTTTGCTTGCCAAGCGACCAATCCAGAGTCCTAAAACGGTGTTGAGGCACCAGGCAGGTAGCGTGAGCACTGCTAATACCCATGTTCCACCGGTCGGGCTACAGCTATGAAAGCGCAAGCGGTTGATCAGCACTATCGTGATGCATAAAGCCATCACTCCTGCCATCCAACCCGTTTGCACAAGCAGATCTTCGGCAAATCCGCGTCTATTTTTTTGTGCCCCCACAACGGTCGATGTCATCAGCCAAACGGGTCCCCACACAACCGTTAGCAGCGTGGCCATTTCTGCTGTTGGGGTTCCTAGCAAAGGCGAAGAGAAGAGGGCGATGATGGTAAAAATTGCGGCGGTTGAGACAAAAAAGAGTTGAAGTGTTTTAAACCTCATGACGCTGCACAACCTTTCTGGCTATCTCACTTTTTGCTCAAAACCAGTTTGAACGTCTTCTTGCCTATCCTAACATACACAACACCTTTCACAGCACCATACGGAATTTCTGGCGAAACGTATATCAATTCCAATAATGACATGCACAGATGATTTCGACAGTTTGGGATTTTTTTGTGAACGGAGATGAACATCAAAACACAGCATTGTCGGGCTTTTATCGAAGATGAACAAAAAAAGCACAAGCCCTCAGAAATCTCTCAAAAAGAGTTATCGCCTCTTTTTTCTGTTTTTTTTACGTCCCAATTGCTTGAGTTTGCGTTTGCGCTTTTTTTCCTGACGGTCCGGGTGCTGCGCACCCTTGGAGTCATGTGGCGCAGCAATGGGAAGGTTCGGCAGGCCTTGTTGCCCATCCAAAAAATCCAATGAACTGCTTTCAAGTGAAGAGGGCACGGCCCTTCGGGCAAAACCAGGCAAAGATCCTCTCCCCATCACATGCATGGTTTTTTGCATGTCATTAAAACGCTTTAACAGAGACAAAACCTCCTTTTCGGCGTGCCCACACCCACGTGCAATGCGTCGCAGTCGGCTTTGTTGTTCGCAAACCACATGGGGTTGTAGCCGCTCTTGTGGTGTCATAGACAAAATAATGGATTCCATGCTTCCAAGCGCGTTTTCTTGCAGTGAAGCGCCGCCTGCAAAGAGCTCTTGCACACCCGGCAACCGCTCTAAAATCCCTCGTAGAGGGCCCATGTTTCGAATAATGCGCAGCTGTTTGAGTAGGTCTTGCAGGTTCATTTGACCTTTGAGCATGCGCTGTGCATCTTGTTGCGCCTCTTGCTCGTTGACGTGTTTGGCAAAATCTTTGCTCAGGCTGACTACATCTCCCATGCCCAGAATGCGGCTGGCTAGACCTTGAGGACGAAACTCTTCAAATGCGTCGATGGACTCCCCTGTACCAACAAATCGAATCGGTTTTCCGGTCACTTCTCGAACAGATAAAGCGGCTCCCCCTCGAGCATCGCCGTCGAGTTTTGTCAGAATAAAACCATTGAGGTTCAAACGTTGATCAAATTCTTGTGCCGTGTGAACAGCCTCTTGACCAATCATAGCGTCTAGCACGAGGAGACTGGCAAAGGGTTTCGTGGTGCGTTTGATCTGTTCTAATTCCTGCATAAGGGATTCATTGACAACCAGGCGTCCAGCTGTGTCAAACAGCACCAGGTCGTAACCTTGCTGTTTCGCTTTTTGTAACCCCTCTTGGCACAGTTGTAAGGGTGTTTGACCAGCTGCTGTATGGACAGAAAGCTGAACTTTTTGTGCCAAAATCTGCAATTGTTCTACTGCAGCGGGGCGAGATGTGTCTGCAGCTACGAGCAGAGGACGTCGACCTTGTTGTTGTAAATGCTGTGCGAGTTTAACGGTGCTTGTGGTTTTGCCAGCACCTTGCAAGCCCACCATCATGATGCTGGCTAGCTGCGGTGGCAGCGATAGTTTGACATTGTCGGCTCCCATAAGAGCTTCAAGTTCATCTGAACAGACACCCACAAAGTACTCGGCAGGATTCAATCGATGTTTTTGACCTTTATGGTCTGTAATCGATGTTCGCACCACCTTGCCCAAGGTTTTTTCTTGCACGCGTCGCAAGAATCTTTCCATTACCTTGTATTCCACGTCGGCTTCTAACAAAGAGAAGCGAATTTGTTGTAGTGCCGATTTGACATTGTCTTGCGTGAGTTTTGTTTGGCCTCGCAGTGCATTACGGGCTTTCAAAAAACCCTCTGATAATGTTTCTAGCATCCCAATTTCTCCGTGTGTTGTTCTCTTTTGCAGACACACAAAATTGCTTTCATCATGACGATTTTGCACTTGAAATACAACACTCTGATCCACATCACACTCATCCACAGCCTGTGAATGCGCAGTCTTGCCGTGAGCACTCCAAGTCGTTGATTGAAATAAAAGCTTCTTCAGAAGAGTTGTGTGTTGTGAGAGATAAGCAAAAAAGGCAAGTTTGTGGAAAAGTTACAAAAAGGAGTATGCTTTTTGCCAATTGCTGTGGGAATAGCCTCACTGTTTGCGGGGTGTCATTCTTGCCAGTGGCCGGTCTCTTCTTCTCTGGAGGAGTCTTTACGTGATGTGCGGGAGAGGGCAAAAAGGGAGGCTGCTGAACGCGCAAAGTTGCCTATTCCCGAGCCGCCGCCGCCGCAACTGGCTCTTGACCCTTTGTATTTTGCCGCTCGCATGGGTAAAGAGGAGATTATTAAGCTGTTTTCCTTGTCCAAAGAGGATTTGGATATCAACAAATCCAGGTGGTTTGGACAAACCCTGCTGCATGCCGCAATCGATGGTGGGGATCCTGAAGTTGTCGAGGTGTTACTGCGTTTGGGTGCTGATCCGGCAATTAAGGATCAAAAAGGAGATACAGGGGTACATGCTGCTGCTCGTTCGGGAAATTTGACTATTTTAACGCATATGCTTGAAAAATTATCACAGCAGAAGAAGAAACGGCTGTTGAGCACCCCCAATTTTTTTGGTGAAACTCCGTTGCACTTGGCTGTTCGTTTTGGCGTTTCGGAGGTGATCAATCTGCTTTTGCAGCATGGATCGGTTGTAACGTTTCGTGTAACCAACGGAGGAACGGCCTGGCATAAAGCTGCTGAAGAGGGAGTTGTAGCCTCCATTCGTACCTTAGCTGCGTGGGATAAGACATATGTCGATGTGCAAGATCATTTAGGACATACACCTTTACATGTGGCTGCAGCTGGTGGGGCAGTGCCGGTGATTGAAGAGCTGAAATTGCAAGGAGCTGAGTTGGAAAGTCGAGATTCTTTGGGCTATACAGCCTTGCACCTGGCTTGTAACAACAATCAGCAAGACGCTGTGGTTGCTTTATTGCAGTTAGGTGCAAATCCCAACGCGCAGGATGCGCGCGATCGGACGCCTCTACATGTGGTTGCTCAGTACGGTTGGGTTGATTTGGTATCTCATTTATTGCAGTGGGGGGCAGACCCTCGCATTCAAGATATCCATGGCAAAACACCGCTGGATTTAGCGCGACGGTTTCAACATAAAAAAACAGCCGCTGTTTTGCGTAAAGCAAGCTCTCATGGCAAGGGTGTTTCTCCTTAAGGAATGTTCAGCTATTTTAGGCGTTGGATTTGATGAGTGTGGTGTGTGCGATGGTCACCTGTTTTTCCTTAAACGCCAGACCCATAGCGATGACTTGCGTGACCCCTCGGTGCCACAGATCGGCGTGATAGTCCTTGTCTTGAATTTGCCGCAGCGCCTTGTCGGCTGCTTGTTGTAAGGTGCCGTCGGCTTGCAGCCCCTTTTTGAACTCCATGACGAATCCCGGCAGAGCCTTGTCTTTGGGTTCTAAAGCCAAGTCGTAGCGCCCTGCTCCGCTTTCACGCTCGCTGCGAATCAAATAGCGATCGCGCAAATGCTGCACCATACCTAAAACAAAGGCGTGGTAGAAGCGTTCTGGTTGTTTGCCCCCTGTGTCAAAATAGCCCACGCTTTCGGCTACGAATTCGGGGAACTCCTCGGCAAACTGGGTCACTTCGCCGGCCACCAGCGCTTCCAGTAGTCCCATGCCTCCCAAACCACCAGCCCTCCCTCGCAACCAGCGGTTGATCAAGCTGTTGTACACGCGGCGCACTTCGTTGTTGGGAATGCGCAGTTGCACGGTTTTGTCGTTGTCGGCACTCTCTTGGGTGTTGACCGCTGTGAGGTAGCCTGTGGCCAGCAGCAAGCCCCATAGATTCTTGGCGTCGTTTTCCACCTCGCGCAGCGGCACATGCTCTTGCACGGGCTGGGTGGTGGTGTGACCGGTCGCCTGGCTCATCAACTCGTGCAGGCCCTGTTTGACGGTCGCGTCTGCGTACGACAGCAGCTTGTGCACCAAATGGTTATCGCTGGTGTTGACCCAGTAAAGTTGCGCCTGATCGTGTGGGTTGGCCAAATAGTTGATCACCGACCAGGGGTTGTAAATTGTCTCATGGCCAAAGCTGTAGCCATCATACCATGCGCGCACGTCATCGAAACGGTTGGTCAGATCCCGCCGCGCCAGCAACTCGCACACCTCGGGCTGGGTAAAACCAAAAAAGGAGGCAAAGCGATGATTCAGCACGCCATAGGTGCCTGGGTTGTTCAAGTGAGAGAAAATATCTTCTTTAGCCACACGCAAAATGCCCGTGACAACGGCCTTGTGTACAAAGGTTTGGCTGCTGTCGTAGCTGCTTTGGTTATCCTTGAGGCAGTCGCCCAGCAATCCTCGCATGAGATTGCGCATCTGTTTATAATAGCCATGTTGGTAAGCCGATTGCATGGGGGCATCGTATTCATCAATAAGCACCCAAGGCGCAACTCCCTTGTGCTGAAGGGTAAGCAATTTGGTCAAAATACCCAACAACGGTTCGCATTCTACTGGAGCGGCCTGTTTATGAATCACCTTGTGCAGCAGGTCTTTTTGATTGTGTGTCAGGAGATCCACCGGAGCCTCTTGGCTCACCTCTTGCGCCACGTCAGATAGCAGAGCAGCCATACGCATGTAGGCATCGTTCCAATTGCTCTCTTTCACCGTACGAAAGCTGAGAAACAGCACGGGTCGCTTGCCCCGTTCTTGCCGGTACTGCGTACGCTGCTGGTTAATGGCCAAGCCATCGAACAGATCCCTCGATGGGGTCGCACCAGCAGCCGGTTTTTCTGCCTTGGCTCGCAAGGCTTCACGAGGCGAAGTACCAAGTTGAGCAAAGCCCTTGGGGGCTTGTAAAAAGCAGTGCAGCATGTTCATATTGATGGTTTTCCCAAAGCGCCTGGGGCGGGTGATGAGAATGACGTCGTCGCCAGAATCAAGAATTTCTTTGATCAACAGGGTCTTGTCTACAAAGCAATAGTCTCCCTGCACCAGCTTCGCAAAGCTCGAAACGCCCACGGGCAGTTTTCCGGCGGCGTTCACAATGGGATTTTGTGCTGTATGCTGCATGCAGCCCATTGTACATGAACCATCAAGATCCGCTCAATTTTGCATGGTACAGAAGAGAAAGATGGGTTTAGCGTCAAACACCATGGCGGATGTTCATGCAGAAGTTTGCTTAGTAGAATATAGATGGTTACAGTTTTCATCAGGAGCAACAAGATGTTTTATCGCAGGCAAAAAAAGTGGCAAAAGAGGCTGATGAGTGGTCAAGGTTTTATTGTGTGCTTAACGGCAATGGCCTTGATGGTTTGCGGCTGTGGGTATCGCACAGCGCAAGGAAAAACCAAGGTGTTGGATGCCAGCGCGCAAGATACCCTAGGCGGTACAGGGACAAGTTCTGCAGATGTGCGCGCTATGGCAGATAGGATGGCACGAGCCATTGCAGGGTTGGAAGTAGCTCCAGGCGAGCAGTTGCCACGTATCAACGTGTTGCCCATTCACAATCCAACTCGGTTTCGTGTGGATCCAGGTGTGTTACGTAACAAACTCATCAAAGAGTTGGTCAATCGTACAATGGGTAAGTGGATGTTTATGGCTCGCGACAGCGAACAGGATGTGCTGCAGGAGCGAGCGAAAAAACGTGCTGGTTTGTACGATGCCGGTAAGACCAGCAAAACCTTGTTGGGAGCTGACTACTTACTCAAAGGAGAAATGCGAGCGCTGTCGAAGGCTTCTCGCGAAGGTGTGAGCGACTATATTGTTTACAGCTTTCAGCTGATCGATGCGGAGACGACGCAAATTGTGTGGATGGATGACTACGAGACGAAAAAACAGAGTTCCGTGGGAGTGATGTATCAATGAGAACATGTATGAAACGGCCATTTGTCTGTTTTTTGATGTTGACTTGTGCTGTGACACTGTTTGGTTGCACGAAAATGCGTTATGCACAAACGTCTGTTGGTCAGGCTTTAACTACGCCTGTTAAACAAAACGCGCAGGGAATTCCGGTGGAGGTGATCTGCAACGAGGGAACCGTCTGTGCCGAAGTAGAAGTATTCAGTGTGAACGTGGAGCAACGCGATGCAGGTTTGATTCGCTCGACTAAAATTGGTTTCCTCTCATCCATCCATTCTGCATGACCGTTCGCCAGTC
>JBCCES010000020.1:0-11856 GCA_039030115.1 Myxococcota bacterium | reverse complement strand
GAATTTTGCCTGCGCCTGCTGCAATGACATGTTTATTAACATCGTCATAGGCTAAATGGGTTAAACCAGACTCTTCAACGCTCCAATCCTCTTCGAAACCAGGTTGTCTCCAAGCACGCATCATACCGCTTACGGAGGCCGCTACAATAGAATTATCTGCCACAATAGGGCCTGCCACAATGTCGCGCAAGGGCTTTTCTTGTTGTTCAACAGGCAGATGAAACATCAGGTTGCCATCTTGTGCGTCGTATACCTCTATTGCCCCCTCTCGGTTTCCAACAAGCATGAGGGATCGCTGCATAGCAGATCCGGGCAATACGAGAGGGCGAGATTGTGACATCATCACGAGATTTTCCATGGGTCGACGCTTGCGCCAGACGATATGGCCGTTGTCTACAGACATGGCGTATAGGCTTGAATCACCTGTCAATGCATATACTGTATCACCCCAAACAAAAGGTTGTTGTGTGATATCGGCATCCAATTGCTGCGGTTTTTCCCACATGCGTTGTAGCGTGTGTTTATTCAAGCACATCAACATTCCATTTTCTAAGCCCACAAACAGTTTATCCCCGTGCAATGTAGGAGTAGCTGATACGCGAGAAGGCAAGCGAATCGATGTCATCACAATGCCGGTGTCTACCGACAGTTTTTTCAAAGTTCCATCCCAGCTTCCTATATACAACATGTTTTCGTCAGCCAAGGGACCTGAACGTTGTCGACCCGACCAAGACGTGCAATTGGATTTGGCAGTTCCAGAAAAAAGTGAACCAAAGCAAGCACGAGAGGATACCAAAGTACGATGCCAGACGGGACGAATTTTCCTGCTTTCTTCTTTAAACTCGCGAGCCATCATGGAGGGTGCAGTGGTGACCTGTGTGTGGGTACAAGCCACAGTACAGGTAAGTGCCATCGAGGCAACAAAGCCTATGTGGATTGCCTGACCTCTCACGAGAGTTTGTTTTGGCTTTTGAATGTTAGGAATCTTCACGTTTCGCTGACTGTTGGATCAATTGTTTAGCTTGCTGACTCATCCACACATTGGGGAAGCGCTCTTGCATTTGCGTGGCATATGTTTGCAGTTTGTCCTGTTGCCCAAGGTGATAAGCTAAACGCACCATATGCCACTGCACGAAAGACTCCGCTGCTGTTTTTTGCCACTGGGTTGCTGCTTTTTCTAATGTTTCCAAAGCCTCTTTTTGTTTCCCCCAAGCTTCTTGCGCCCGTGCTTTTCCCAATAGGGCCCATGCGCATAATTCATCATTTTGGACGCAGTTTTGAATGAGTGTTTGATAGGTTTTCAATGCTTGTTCGTGTTGACCTAATTGCAAGGAAAGTTGCGCTTCGTTTAAGGCGGCTAGACGAGATACCCTACATGAAGGGCAATCCAAACGAACTTGTCGAAAGGCCTGCCGTGCTGTTTCCAGGGTCTGGACCCTTTGTTTCTGCTTATCGTTGTCTTTTTCTGTTTTGCTAGAGTCTTCCAATTTTTCTAAGTGGGATAGAGCTTTTGCGTAGGCATCAGAAGCTTTTTTGTCCTGGCGGTGACGCCAGGACGTGTATGCACCATAAAACAGGCTACTTGTGGCAACAACACCTGCAACGACAAATAGTTGTTTTTTGTAAGAAAAAAAAGCGTTTATCATTATCCTTTACTCCACACGGCACACAAAAAGCCGGCAAGCAGAGTCGAACTGCTGACCTACTGATTACGAATCAGTCGCTCTACCAACTGAGCTATGCCGGCCAACCTGCCGCTAACGCACCATTTTAGAACTTGCCCAACTGTTGTGTCAAAGTTCTGTGCTAAACCTTAAACAATGTCTGGTCAAGGGATTACAAATTCGTGATAATGGATGAAGCGTTAAAGACAATGGACGTCTATTTTTTTAATACCCTGTCGCGGCAAGTAGAAAAGTTTGAGCCGCTGCAGCCAGGAAAAGTGAGCTTTTATGCCTGTGGCCCAACGGTCTACAGCACTGCTCATATCGGCAATTTGCGCACGTATGTGTTTGAAGATGTTGTGCGACGTGTGCTGCAGGCAGCTTCTTACGAAGTGCAACATGTGATGAATGTCACCGATGTGGGTCATTTGGAATCGGATGCCGATGACGGCGACGATAAAATGTCAGTTGCAGCGCAACGCGAGCAAAAATCCCCTTGGGAGATCGCCAAAGCCTACGAGCAGCTGTTTTTTGCCGACTGCAAAGCGCTTCACTTGCTGCCTCCCCATGTGGTTTGTCGTGCGACCGAGCACATTGAGGTGATGCAGCAGTTCATTCAGGGTTTGCAACAGCAAGGGTTAACGTATGAGGTGGATGGCAATGTTTATTACAACACATCCAAATTTCAACACTATGGCAAGTTGCGGGGAGGGCAGCGCCAGCAGGATTGCCAGCAAGCCCGGGTAGAGGCCGATCCTCGCAAGCAGAACCCTTGTGACTTTGTTTTGTGGTTTTCAAAAAGTAAGTTTCCACGCCAAATTATGAAATGGGACTCGCCCTGGGGAGAGGGGTTTCCGGGTTGGCACATTGAGTGCTCCGCTATGGCCTCCCGCTACTTAGGAGAACGCATCGATATTCATGCAGGGGGTGTTGATCATGTATCGGTCCATCACACGAATGAAATGGCGCAGTCCGAAGGTCTGTTTGGTCACAAGTGGGTCAATTATTGGTTGCATGGGGAGTTTCTTGTTTTGCACAAAGAGAAAATGGCCAAGTCTCAGGGAAATAGCTTGACACTGCAGACGCTTCGCGAGCGTGGTTTTGATCCATTACATTATCGTTACCTGTGTTTAACAGCTCATTATCGCAAACAGCTGTTGTTTAGTTGGGAGACATTGCACGCAGCTAAAAATGGTTTCGAGGCGCTCAAAAATCGTGTGATCAGCTGGAAGTTTGCCCGTGGTAACAATCAGACTGACAGCACTGTTTTACAGAAATACCGTGACACCTTTTGGCAAGCGGTTATGCACGATATGGGCACGCCGTCGGCGTTGGCGTGTGTGTGGGATTTAGCCAAAGACAAAGCTGTATCTGCCCAGGACAAACTGACCTTGATCAAGGAGTTTGATCAGGTGCTTGGTTTGGGGGTGGGGTCGTTTGCGCGCCCCCCTTTGGAGCCCCATTTGCAGCAACTCGTTGATCAAAGACAGCGGTTACGCCAAGACAAGCAGTGGCAAGAGGCAGATCGGCTGCGAGACCAGCTGTTGCAGCAAGGTGTGCAGGTGCAAGATACCCCTTCGGGACCCGATTGGTATTTGTGTTATCGGGACGAATAAAGATCAACAGATGTTGCTGCCCTTGGCTGCTGGATAGAGTGATTTTGCACTTGCATCAAGGGAATCCATTGGCTAGATCAGCTAGGTGTCCAACAGAAAACGCAAAGCCGAACCCCGGCGAGTGATGGATCAAGCATTCGTGCTGATCAGGTAAAGAAACGGAGGATTAAGCAGTGGGTGCTGTGCAACGCAAAGCAAACGAGAACCAGGTGAATCGCCAAGGGGCATCGAATCAAATTCTTGAACCGAACATCTCTCGACAGTGGAGCGATGCCTATGCTCGGGCCATCAAAATCTTAAAGAACCGCATGAGTTTTTTTGCGTGGGAGGGCTTTATCAGGCCGCTGTCTCTGCTTGCTGTTAGCGAGCAACAATGCACATTGTCTGCGCCGTCGGAATTTCATTGCAATTGGGTGCGAGATCACTATTTGGGGGAATTAACGCAAGCTCTTAGTAAGCAGTACGGGCAACCCGTGCAGATCGCATTTCGTGTCTGCCCTGCCCAGCAGACCCAAGACAACACGTTGGAGAAGTCCGAAGAGAGTTCCAACGGACAGCGTAGTCGGATCGATGCATTTCCATCGTCTGTTCAACGGGATTCATTGGCGCAAAAACCTTGGGAATGTGGTGTTTTGCATGCAAATTATACCCTAGATGCCTTTGTGCAAGGGTCTTGCAACCGGGTGAGCCTTGCCGCTTGCCAAGAGGTTTGTACGGCTCCCGGTGTGCGTTATAGCCCCTTGTGTTTGGTAGGAAAGTCAGGTTTAGGGAAAACCCATTTGCTGCAAGCCATCGGATGGGGTTTGTCGCAAAAACACTCTCGTTTGCAAGTTGTGTACATGC
Source organism: Myxococcota bacterium (assembly GCA_039030115.1). Classification (GTDB taxonomy): domain Bacteria; phylum Myxococcota; class UBA727; order UBA727; family JABDBI01; genus JBCCEX01. The sequence goes on along the minus strand of JBCCES010000020.1, from coordinate 7,733 downwards.
GTGCGGAGCAGTGGGTCAATCACTACATTACCGCTGTGCGTCAGCAACGCTTTGAAGAGTTTCGTGACTTTTTTCGTCGTCGTTGTGATGTATTGCTGCTAGATGATATTGAATTTTTTGCGGGCAAGTCTGCTTCTCAAGAGGAGTTTTTTCATACGTTTGATCGCTTGCACGAGTTGCGCAAGCAAATTGTCATTACCTCTCACCGGTACCCTCATGAAATTGAAAACATGCAACGACCTTTGCAAACACGTTTGGCCAGTGGTTTGGTGACAGATTTGCGTGATCCGGGTTTGCAAACACGCATGGACATTTTGCAAAGCAAAGCTGCTTCGCAGGGTGTGACATTGCCGATACAGGTTGCGCAACATATTGCAACGCAATGCTGCACATCGGTACGGGAGCTGCTAGGGTCGCTCAATCGTGTTGTAGCTTTTTCACGCATGGCAGGAGTTTCTCTGACTGTAGACAATGTCAAACAGTGTTTGCAGCCGTTTGTCAGAAGCAGTCAGGCACCTCTTACCATGCAGCATATTTGCAGTTGTGTAGCAACCTATTACGGCTTGAGCCCTCAAGATTTGCAAGGGAGTTCTCGCCGCAAGCATGTCTGTACTGCCCGCCAAGTGGCCATGTGGCTATGCAGCAAACATCTGCAAACCACTTTGGTGCAAATCGGCGCGTTTTTTGGCAAGCGCAACCACACCACTGCATTGGCATCGGTGCGTCGCATTGAACAGCGCCGTCACTGCGATGCCAGTTTGCGATCTGTGGTGTCTCGCCTGCAGGCTCTTTTGCCCGGTAACGATAAGCAAAAATAGATGAGCGTTTTGAGACAGTCTGATCCTTGTCAAATCGTTCTGGTTTCGTAGCATAAAAACAAAAGGGCAGCTGGCCGAGTGGTCGAAGGCGCTTGACTCGAAATCAAGTGGGCCTCTTTTGGGGTCCCGGGGGTTCGAATCCCTCGCTGCCCGTTGCAAAAAAGTGATAGAGTGCGAGGATGTTCAAATAGGAAAGGTGGCCGAGTGGTTGAAGGCGCACGACTGGAAATCGTGTATGGTACGATTGTGCCATCGAGGGTTCGAATCCCTTCCTTTCCGCCATGCTGTCGCGTGACTGGCGTTACCTTAACCCCGCCAGGCCCGAAAGGGAGCAACGGTCGGGTTAACGTCGGGGTACGTGGCAGCTTATTTTTAACAGATTAGGGAGTTTTGACAATGGCCATGTATGAAGGGTTAGCCCGCAAGTACCGACCCCAAGTGTTTGCCGACGTGGTGGGTCAAGATTGGGTTGTGCAGGCACTGCAGCAAGCGTTTCGTACCAACCGCGTTGTTCATGCTTACCTATTAACGGGTAGTCGTGGCATTGGCAAAACCACTTTGGCGCGATTGTTGGCCAAGGCATTTGTCTGTGAGCAAGCCCCTACCTATGAGCCTTGTGGGGAGTGCTCCTCGTGTACGCAAGTGCAGCAAGGGCGTTGTTTGGATGTGGTAGAGATCGATGCCGCTAGCCATACCGGTGTGGATGACGTGCGCCAACTGCGTGAAAGCGTGCGATATGGTCCTGCAAGTTGCCCCAACAAAGTGGTGATTTTAGATGAAGTGCACATGTTGTCTACGAGTGCCTTCAATGCGTTGCTCAAAACCCTAGAAGAGCCGCCGTCGCATGTTAAATTTATTTTTGCTACCACGGAGGCCCACAAAATCCCCCTCACGGTGCTGTCTCGTTGCCAGCGGTTCGATTTAAAACAGCACCCTTGTGCACAGATCGAGCAGCGCCTGCAGCAGATATTGCAGCAAGAACAGGTCAGCCTCCCGCAACAAGCAGTTGCATGGGTTGCGCAAGAGGCCGATGGCAGCCTACGAGATGCTCTGGGTTTAGTCGATCAGGTTCTTGGTTTTGTGTCGGATACCACGAGCATCGAAGAGATTGCCCACGTGCTTGGTCGGGTCGATGGTACCCTGCTGCAGCAGTTGATTCATGCTGTTTTATCGCGCGACGTGTCAACAGCTATTGCCACCTGTGAGCAAGTGGCAGCCAAGGGAACAGATCCGCAAAAATTATTGCATGCATTGGCTCAACACATGCGACATCTTGCCGTGGCGTGTTGTGCCGGTACAGATAAAAATCTGATTCCTCTTCCCCAACAGCAGCGACAACAGCTTGTGGATCAAGCAGCGCAGTTAGATGCCCAGCAGGCCCAAGGGTTGCTAGCCATGACCTTAGAGGGTATGGATCGCGTGGGCCGTGCTCAGCAGCCCTGGCTGATGCTAGAAATGGTGATTTTGCGCATGGCCAATCGCCCCGATATGAGCCAAGTGCAAAGCATTGCCCAGGCCATGGCCCAACTAGATATTGTCTCTAAGACAGCTTTGGCGGGTGCCGTGCAAACACAAGGCGCTCCAATGCCCCACGAGGCATCACCCTCTCCTGCAGATGGATCTGTTGCTGACCGTGTTGTTTCTAAATCCAGTCAAGCTGCGACGAGCCAGCCTGGGGCAGGCCAACCTGGAACAGGCCAGCCTGGGGCAAGCCAACTTGGCACAGACCAGCTTGCCACAAACCAGCGTTGGCAAGACTTTGTGCACAGGGTTAAACAACACGACATGGCTTTGGCAAGTCATTTGGAGCACGGCAGTCCTGTACACGCCTTAAAGCAAGGTGAAACACAGCTGCGCGTGGGGTTTTCCAGCCGTTTGCATGCCGATATGGTGCAGCGCAAGCGCTCTGATGTATTCATGCAGCAACAGTTGCAACACTGTTTTGGACGCCAGGTGCAATTGCATGTGGTTTCTGTACAGCCCGACGATCCCACATGTGCAACAGCACCCGTTCAGTTGCAACGGCAGCAACAGCAGCGTGAGCGTCAGCAACTGGAGGAGCAGGCTCGAAATGATCCCGTGGTTCGCGAAGCCCTCAAATTGTTTGGTGGGGAGATTCGTTCTGTTTCTTCTGGTGGTAAATCTTCTTCTTGATCAATTATTGCTTTTTTCTTGTGCATATATTATCCTAATAATAGGGTGGTTTATGTAAATAAAGATTATTTTCAGGAAAGAGGAGAAAATAGATGATTGCTCAAACGCCGCAAGTGATTGCACAGCATAAAAAGTGTGTTTCGCAGAGGCTTGTTGTTGGCTTTTGCCACTCTACATGTTAACTGAGTAAGGTTCTGGACGTTTTTTATGGGCTCGACTGCATCCATCTATTTGCTTGTGGCCGTTGTTACAGAGGTGATAGCAACAAGCTGTTTAAAGGCGTCGGATGGTTTTACAAAAGTACAGCCTTCGGTTTTTGTCATTGTGGGATATTCCATTTCGTTTTACTGTTTGTCTCTGGCTTTGCGAGTCATTCCCTTGGGTATTGCCTATGCGATCTGGGCCGGGTTAGGTACCGTGTTCATTGCTATTGTTGGTGTTGTTGTGTACAAACACACTCCGGATGTGCCTGCGGTTGCAGGGATGACTTTAATTGTTCTAGGGGTTGTTGTCATTCATCTGTTTTCAGAAGCTGCTGTGCACTAGGGTCGGTGTTGCAGGCCGGCGAAAACGAGTTTGTGTTAGGATGATGGGCACACTTGGAGGAGATTTTTGTGCGCTTTCACAACGCGTTGATTCCAACAACTAAAGAAGAATCGGCGCAAGCACAGGTACTGAGCCACAAACTGATGCTGCGCAGTGGCATGGTGCATCAGTTGGCATCGGGTGTATATAGCAGCCTGCCTTTGGCTGCGCGTATATTGCGCAACATCACCCAGGTGGTTCGGCAACACATGGATGCTGTGGGTGCGCAGGAGGTGATATTGCCGATGTTGCAACCCTTGCAGCTGTGGCAGACTTCTGATCGACTCAAGCAGTTTGGCCCTTTGCTGTTTCAGCTGCACGATCGCAAGCAGATGCCCTTTTGTTTAGGGGCCACGCACGAAGAGGTCATTACTGTATTACTGCGGGATTGTTTACGTAGCTATCGGCAGCTGCCCATGGTGATGTATCAGATTCAAACAAAATTTCGTGATGAAATTCGGCCCCGTTTTGGCGTGATGCGTGCACGGGAGTTTTTGATGAAAGATGCCTACTCGTTTACCTTGACGCAGCAAGAGACGCAAACCATTTACGAGAAAATGCGGCAGGCTTACAAGGCTATTTTTGCTGATTGCGGACTGCAAACCGTTGTTGTGGATGCCGACTGCGGTGATATGGGAGGCAACACGAGTCAAGAGTTTCATGCTGTGGCACAAAGCGGCGAAGATGTGTTGGTTTTTTGTCCCGAGTGCAATTATGCAGCCAACCAGGATGTATTGCCTCTAGATGGTACGCAGCAAAAATCTCCCAACGATGAGTTAGAAAGCAGAGTTGATGTACCGTGCCCTGCGTGCAAGCACCCCAGCCTCAAGCAACAGCGAGGCATTGAAGTGGGGCATATTTTTGATTTGGGGACAAAGTATTCTTTGGCGTTTCAAGCAACACTGCAAGATGCGGCTGGCCAGCAAGTGCCTTTGCATATGGGGTGTTACGGCATTGGCGTGAGTCGTATGATGGCGGCGCTTATAGAGCAGCGGGGCGCATCGGGTTGCATGTGTTGGCCGCTGCAAATTGCTCCGTTTCACGTGCAACTGATCTCCCTGGGCAACGATGCTACCGTGCAGCAAGCTGCTGATGGGCTCTATGCAAATCTCATGCGCGCGGGCGTGCAGGTGCTGTATGACGATCGCAACGAGCAGGCAGGCGTTAAATTTAACGATGCGGACCTCATCGGGTGCCCATTGCGGTTATGCTTGGGTAAACGCGCTGTGCAGCAAGGGCAAGTAGAGTTTCAGCAGGGGCCCGATTTCTCTAAATCGACGCAGATTGCGTTACAGCAAGCTGTGGAGCATGTTACTTGTCAAATCAATGACCACCAGCCCGAAACAGCACACCTAAAGTAGCTGCCATGGTGTTGAGAACATTGGCGTTGTAGGTTCCACCGGTGGGTCTCACCTTTTTTGCGCTGCCGATAGCCCCCCCGCCCAGCGCTCGCGTGCCCATAAAGAATCCCCACCGTTTTCCTGCGTGCACACCCAGGCGCACATGTCCTTCATATAACCAGCCATTTACATCGGTTCCAGAACCATTCAGGTATTTCAGAGGAGCCCAGATGCCCCCTAACTGGCTTTCAAGCCAGCCTCCCCAGGTCGATGTTAGGCGGCCGCGCAGCACAATGAGTGGCACAGGGCCCACATTGCGGCTGTCAAAACGTTTGCTACCATCTTGCGATGTAAACACAATAGTCGCATTGCGAATTTGTAGCGCACCGCCCAGAGAGAGTTGGCCTCGTTGACTAGCAATAAAGTGGTACAAGTAGGTGAGTCGGTAAAAGGGAAAGTGGTACTGTGCGTTCACTGGAGTTCCTGTGCTAAAAATCAGATCGTCGGTTTGCAACTCCCGTTGCAGTACAACATTGGTATTGATGTAAATGGGTTGATATAGAAACTCCATACTGTGGTGTTTGAGAAACTCCACTTCTACAGTAGGGCGCCAGTAGGGAAGCAAAACAGATTGACCTCCCTCTTTGACGTAGTCAAATTTTGTTCCTTCATTACCCCATTGGATGGTATGTGTGAGTACAGATACAAACCCGTATTCCAGTGTGGCCTGGATACAGTAGGGAAAGCAGGGAGAGTGGGCGTGCTTTTTCGTCGCTTTGGTTTTGTGTGCTTCAGCACCCTTTTTATTGTCGGCATGTGTCGGCATAATTTGGCCCCATGTTGGGGCTGATGGCAACAAAGATAATGTAACGAAAAGTATCAGAAAAACCCGAGATCTTACCAGTAGGAACATGTCATAAAACATATATGGTTTAACGTAGGAGAGTGCTGTTTTATTCCCATAAGGCATAAGATAGACTTCAAATCATCACTTTTGCGGTTGTTTCCATGACAGGTGCGAAAAAGGTCTTTGTAGAGGGTAGTTGAAGTCGATTTTCATGTGATAAATTTCGAAGTATGAAAGTCATCGTTACTGGATCGACGGGCATGGTTGGAAAAGGGGTGTTGATGGAGTGCATCGACTCCGATGCGGTAACGAGCATTGTGTTGGTCAATCGAACGCCCCTTGGGGTATGCCACAAAAAAATCCATGAGGTGATCTGTAAAGATTGGTCTGACTTGTCAAAGATAAAGCCCCACTTGAGGCAGGCCCAGGCATGTTATTTCTGTATGGGTGCAACAGCCACCACGCTGCGAAAAGCCGAGTTTCATCACGTAACCTATGATTTGACCCTGGCGTTTGCAAAGCTATTTGCGCATTGCAATCCCAACGCGGTGTTCTGCTATGTATCAGGCATGGGAGTGGGCAAAAATCCATCAAGCAATCTCATGTGGCTGCGGATCAAGGGCAAAACAGAACAGGCGTTGTTGCAGCTGCCGTGTAAGGCAGTGTATCTGTTTCGACCAGGGTACATTCAGCCCATGAGAGGCGTGCATTCTAAAACGGCTCTCTACCGCCTGTTTTACACAGTTTTCGGACCATTCTACCCTCTTTTTAAGAGGTTATTTCCCTCCTATGTGACTTCAACAGTTCAAATTGGCAGGGCGATGATTTCTGTCACCCACAGTGGATACGACTGCCGTTTTTTGGAAAACAGCGATATTAACAAAGCCGCCAGTGAAATAGGTCACTAGGAAAGGGTCTTTTTCACCCTCTTTTTGCTGTTTATAGGGAACTCAAAGCGCAGACAGACGCCTCCTTCGGGCGTGGATTGCAAGCAGATGTCACCGCCCGCCAGCTGGGCCACCAGTTTGCAAAACGACAATCCAACACCATGCCCCTGCTGGCCCTCTTTGCTACCGCTCACAAAAGCTTCTTGCACAAAGGGCAACTTGTCTGAATCGATACTGCCTTCGTTAAGAATGATCAACACATTCATCTCCTCTTCTTGGCAAGCCCAGATCTCCACAATGCCGCCGCGTTTGCCATGCTTGAGAGCATTGCGAGTGCCGTTATAAATACCGTGAGACATCAAGTAGGGTCTCACACGCACCTTAAAATCCCCACCTCGCCACCGCACGCGTCCCAGCTCTTCTACAGAGATTTCTGCATAGTCCAGCGCATCTTGCACACACTGGGCGATGCTGCACTCCTCCTGCGTCGCTTTAAAAGGGTCAACGGCTTCATCCAGCATGTCGTGTACAAAGTCTTTTCCTCGTTGCGCGGATTTGTCGATTTTACTAGGCAGCTGCAGCAACTCCTGATATGTCTCGTCACGTTTGGGCTTGACTGCGGGATCCTGCTTCGAGAGCTTTTTATGAGCATTCACCAAGTCGGGCATGTGCTCTTGCAGCTTTTTGGCGCTGTTTTGACAGCTATTTAAGGGCGCTGGCAAATCATGAGCTGTGCAGCCCTCCTTAATTTTATAAGCTTGCAGTTGCTGTTGCAGCGGCTCTTCGCGGCTGCGAGAAAACAGCGACACCACCACAATGCTCATGCAACCCTGAAACAGTGTCCATGCTGGTAACTGGCTAAGAGATTGCAACAGCCCGTGCCGACCATCTAAAAGCATGTATAACAACCACCCCACTAAGGTGCATCCCGTTACCAAACGCACAAATCCCTGCAAGTCAATGAGCACCGCTGTAAACAATACACCCGTGAGCCACAGGCCAAAGTCTCCACCATGGCCCTTGCTGGCAAGGAATCCATACGCAGGTGAAATAAGCCAGGCCAAGGCCAACGTCATGCACCAATATATGGGCAGCTGCTTGT